>CALHTV010000141.1 GCA_938039765.1 uncultured Dictyoglomus sp.
AAAAGAGGAATAGTCTTATCGAAAAGGTAGTAATTAAACTTAGGATAGTTTCTTAATACTAAAACCGAAATTTTTAATGGATATTTATAAGAATACCCATAATGAAAATTAAAAAAGTTTAAGTTCTTACTATTTATAAGAGAACCCTCAATATGTAGTTTCACCAGCTTTTCTTTCAATTCATTATAACCATTCACTTGATAAAGTCTAGTATAATAATCTACTGCTATATTCCATGATACATAACTTTTTTCAGGATTTTTAAAAAACTTTTCTTCATGCTCTTTAGCTATTTTTAACAATATATCCTCTGTCCTACCTGAAGAAAAGGTAAGTAATGAAATGAATATAAACAATAAAAGTATTAAATTTTTAAAACACCGCAAATACATATTAAGAAAACCTCTAAATCGGATACTCTAAAAATCCTTCTAAACAAAAGGAAAATGGTGGAGCTGGGGGGACTTGAACCCCCGACCTCTTCCGTGCCATGGAAGCGCGCTCCCTCTGCGCTACAGCCCCACCAAAATTTTCCATCAAGTTTGGAGGCGGCACCCGGACTCGAACCGGGGAATGGGAGATTTGCAATCTCCTGCCTTAGCCGCTTGGCGATGCCGCCTAAATTTTGCTTTTTGGAGCGGGCGACGGGATTTGAACCCGCGACCCTCGGCTTGGGAAGCCGATGCTCTACCTCTGAGCTACACCCGCCTTCCCAAGAACTCTAAGAAAAGAATAAGACTTTTTTTAAATCTTGTCAAGATTCATTGGCAAATTAAACAATGTTAAATTATTGTAGTTGACAATAAAAAATATTTATGTTTATTATTATACTAAAACTTAAATAGGGGAGGTGCATTATGTTTAAGAATGGCTTCCATAAGAGCCTATTGGTGATCACTCTATTACTTATTACCCTCCTATTCATAACCTCTAATGCTCAAACAGTAAATGTAAATCCCAATGGATGGTTAGATCAAGTTGCTTTTATTCCAGAAAAAGATATGGCAAAAGCTGTAGAAATGATGTCGAAGGGAGACATAGATATATACTTTAACGAAATAAGTGATCCTCAACTTTTCAGAAGGGTAAAAGAAGATCCTAACCTAACCTATGGAACTTCTTTTGGATTATACTATGAATTAACTTTCAATCCTGTAGGTCCTACTTATAAAGATGGTAGACTAAATCCTTTCAGCAACAAGAAGATCAGAGAGGCAATGAATTTGATAGTTGACAGACAATATATTGTTGATGAAATAATGGGAGGACTTGCAGAAGTAAAACTCTTACCATTAAATAAAGATTTTCCAGAATATAACAGATACAAAGCTACAATAACCAACTTGGAAAAAATCTACAAATATGATTTCAATAAAGGCAAACAAATCATTGATGCTGAAATGAAAAAAATGGGGGCAGAACTTAGAGGTGGAAAATGGTACTATAAAGGAAATCCTGTTGTAGTAAAGTTCATAATAAGGACAGAAGATAGAAGAAAACAAATAGGAGATTATGTATCTACTCAACTTGAAAAGTTAGGCTTTACAGTAGAAAGAATGTATAAAACTAGTAGAGAAGCATCTCCACTCTGGATAAGAGGGAATCCAGAGGATGGACAATGGGACGTCTATACAGGTGGCTGGATTACCACTGTACTTTCAAGAGATATGGCTAATAACTTTAGATTCTTCTATACTCCAGACTCTGAAATGTCCTATTCTCCTCTATGGAGAGCTTATAAACCTGATAAAGAATTTAGAGATATAGCAAATAAATTAGCCCAGAGAACATTCAAATCTCTTGCTGAAAGAAATTATCTAATGAGAAAAGCTCTTGAACTTTGTCTAAAGGATTCTGTTAGGATCTTCTTAATAGATCAAAAGGCAGCATGGGCAAGAAGAAAGAATATTGATATAGCAGTAGATTTTGCAGGTGGAAATTCTTCAAGAGCATGGCCATATACTCTAAGAATAGTTGGAAAAGAAGGTGGTTCTGTAAAAGCAGGCATGGCAGAAGTTATCATAGATCCTTGGAACCCTGTTGCAGGTTCTAATTGGGTATATGACACTATATTCTGGGAAGCAACCTTTGGAAGAAATTGGATCTACCATCCATACACTGGTCTTCCCATATTATTTGGTATTGAGAGTGCGGAACTAACTGTCACAGCTGATGTTCCAACTTTCCAAAATAAAGGTTCTGAAAGTTGGTTAAAGGTAAAGAAAGTAAAAAGCATACAAGTTCCTGGAGACGCATGGTATGGATGGGATGCTAAGAAAAAAACTATGATAACAGCAAAAGAAGCTGGAGTAAAAGAAGCTAAAGTAAAGGTTATAATTAATTATGGGGATATCCTTGGGAAAAAGAAATATCATGACGGTACTGTGCAGAGTCTTGGAGATTATCTAGTTGATTTCATAATTGGTTTTGAAAGAGCAAGTAAAGATAGTAAATTATACGACGAAGGCTATGTTGACTACTTTAACTCTTGGCGAGAGTCTTTTGTAGCATGGAAGATTGTAAAAGAAAAACCTCTCATCATTGAATACTATACAAATTATGCAGAACTTGATGCTGAACTTACAGCTCTCTGGCCAACTACTTCTGTTCTATTCCCATGGCACGCTCTTGCTATAGGAATAAGAGCTGAAGAAGAGGGTAAACTTGCCTTCTCAGCAAATAAAGCAGGGTCTCAAAAAGTAGAATGGATGAATTATATTGGTGGACCAAGTTTAGCTGTACTTAAGGAAATGCTTGATAAGTCACAAAAAGATAACTATCTACCATTCAAAGAATTTGTTGGAAAATATGTAAAGGAAGCAGAAATTAAAGAAAGATATAACGCCTTAGCCAGCTGGTATAATAGGTTCAAACACTTCTGGGTAAGCAATGGTCCATACTACTTAGAAAAAGCAGATACTGTAGCTCATACTGTTCTCTTAAAGAATACTAAATTTTTGAAGTAAAATATTGTATAATATAAACCCAGGG
>CALHTV010000142.1 GCA_938039765.1 uncultured Dictyoglomus sp.
ATTACTAGATCACAGGTATTACAGTATACCTTGCTTATCCATTTGGCAATATCTTTAGCTTTTTCTTCATCAATTACATAATTTTTAATTATTTGAGGAAAATGATCCCAAATATAATAAGCATATTCAGTAAGCAGAGTATGGTAGGTATGGACTAAAGGAATTTTTAGCCTTTTAGCTTCATATAGTCCGAAAATACCTGAAGAAAAAGGGGTATGAGTATGGATAATATAAGGTTTTATTTTTTTAAGTAGAAGATCGTATTTTAAGGAATATGGGACTGCAATTCTGTGTTCTTTTTGAAAGGGAAAAGTTATGGAAGGTAATGTGTAAACATGTTTTTCAATAGGAAGATCAGGAATATAGGGGACAAAAAGAAATACTTGATGACCTTCCTCTTCCAAGCTCTTTTTTTGAAAACTTAGTGCAGTTGCTACACCATTTTTGTGAGGGCGATAAGTATCACTGAAAAATGCTATTCTCATTTTGTAAAGAATCCATAATATAAAAAGTAAGTTAAAAGGAATCCTAAAAGAGCACCTGATATGGCTTCTAAAGGAGTATGGCCTATAGACTCTTTTAAGTAAATTTCTTTTAATTCCTGATCTTTAACTTCTTTTTGAAGTATTTTATTAATCACTTTCGCTTGTTCCTCTGTGGCAAGCCTTACCCCTATAGCATCTGCTATTACTATTCCAGCAAAGAACATGGAGATAATATAAATACTCGAATTAAATCCTTCTTTAATTCCGATAATTATAGATAAGGAAACTACTAAAGCTGAATGGGAACTTGGCATTCCACCCCATTCAAAAAAAGCTTTCCAAAGAATTTTCTTCTCTTGCAAACTTCTTATTATTCCTTTGATGCCTTGAGCTATGAAAGCTACTAATAGAGGAATTATGAATACAGGATTTTTTAAAAGACTTGTAAGAATTTCTATTAAGTTCATCGCGTTATAGTAACCTTTCTAATATTCCTAGGATTGTCTGGATCTCTACCTTTTATCTCTGCAAGGTAGTACGCGAATATTTGGGCAGGATAAATAAAAAGAATAGGGCTTAAATATTCGGGAATATCACAGTTCATATAAATCCCATCATATCCTCTATCAGCAAGTGAATGTTCATTGCTAAAGATAAATAAATCACTTCCCTTCTCCTTTAAAGTGTTTAGAACATCTAAAGAATGGGAGAAACTTTCTCCTTTGGGAACAAAGAAGAATATAGGAAAACCTTCTGTGGCCAAGGCCAAAGGGCCATGCATAAAATCTGCTGATGAATAAGCTTGGGCAATAATATAAGAGGTTTCTTTAAATTTTAGTGCTGTTTCAAGGGCAGTAGCTAAATTGAAACCTCTTCCTAAGATTACACAATATTCCATAAATTTATATGGCTTTACTTTTTCCTTTATTTCTTCCTCTTTTTTCAAAATATCTTCCATAGCTCCTAATATTTTATCAAATTCTTCAAGGGGATTTCTACCTATTAATGCGTTCGTTAAAAAATATATACTGGTAAGTTGAGCAAGGTAAGTTTTTGTTGCCGCTACACTTTTTTCTATTCCTGCCTTTAACAATATATTTAATTGCGTTATTTTTGTTAGTTTTCCATCAGGATTATTAGTTATTCCGAGAGTTAAAGCTCCTTGATTATTGGCAGTGTTTATTACCTCACAAATATCCTCACTTTCTCCCGATTGAGATATAGCAATAACCAGAGAGGATTTTAAATTAGGTGGTAGTTTATAGATGGTAAAAAGCGAAGGAGCACATAAGGATACAGGTACTTTAAGCTGAGACTCTAAGTAATATTTTCCCCATGTAGCAGCATTGTCCGATGAGCCTCTTGCCACAAAAACGATATTTTGAAAATTGTGTGATTTTATTTTCTTAGAAATATCAGTGAATTCTTCCCAGCGATTTTTGTAATCCCTCAAAACTATTAAGCTTTCCCTTATTTCTTTTATCATAAATTTTTCAGACATTTAGCTCACCTCTTTTTAATATCTTTAAGAAAGTCTACCATTCAAAACCTTGATTTGTCAACAAAGGTTACTAAATCCTTCCAACTGACATTAAGTAAGTTGGAAACTCATCTTTAGGGAGATCGAGTATTCTCTTTATTTCTTCGTCATCGAAAGCTCCTACGGCTACCGTTCCTAAATTGAGAGAAGCACATTGGAGATAAATATTTTGAGAACAGTGCCCTGTCTCAACAAATACATATCTAATACCTCTTTCTCCATATCGTGCTTTTATTTTATAAAAGGTAGCACATATTATTAATACTAAAGGTGCTCTTTTTATCCACTCTTGGTTTAAGCAAGCTTCAAAAAGAGCATCTCTTTTAGCTCCCTTTGATAAGTAAATTAATTCATGAGTTTCAGGAACATACTTATAAATTCCAGGTTCTAAGTTCTCTACATTAATTACTGATAAATATAATTTAAGAGGATAAATAGCTCCTGCTGAAGGACAAGTTCTAAATTTATAGGTTTCATCGCTTATTCCTTGAGAGGCCCATAAAATTTGAGATACTTCATTTAAAGTCAAAGGGTTATCTTTATAAAATCTTATAGACCTTCTTCTTAAGAGTGCTTCTTCAATGGATATAGAGCTTTTAAAAATGGGCGGTGGTAGTTTTATAATTTTGTTATTTTGATGGTTCCTTGGCATTTGTCTTCTATAAATCTATGGTATACTTAAATATGCTTAAAAGATACGATATCTTGATTATAATATTTTTTCTTTTAATTGCAATATTTCTTTTTCTTTTTAATTATACAAAAAAAGAAGCAACTCTTTTAAAGGTTTATGTCCAAAACAGAGAGATAATGAAAAAGAGAATAGATGATCTAGAAAATGGTAAGAAAATTGAGATCGAAGGTATTTTAGGTATTAGTGTCTTTGAGTATGTTAGGGGAAAGGGAGTCCATATGGTCTTGTCCCCTTGTCCAGATAAGCTATGTATAAGACAGGGTTTCATAAAGAAAATAGGAGAAAGTATAGTATGCCTTCCTAATAGAGTAGTTATTACTTTGGAGGCTGAAAAATGAAAGTTGTGTTTTCCGAAGATATAAGAAATTTAGAGAGGAATTTAGAAGAGAAATATGGTTTTCCTACTATTTTATTAATGGAAAATGCTGCCTCTTTTTTATTTAGTTTTTTGATAGAAAAATTTGAGGATATTAAAAAAATGAATATAGCTATTCTTTGTGGTCCTGGAAATAATGGAGGAGATGGAGTAGCCCTGGCGAGATATTTATACTTAAACGGAGTGAAGAAAATTACTATTTTTTCTTATTTATGGAATAAAAGTATTTCTGATCTTTTAGAGATTCAATTGAAATTTATAAAAAAGGAGATTGATATAAAAGATCTTGTTGATGAATATAAAGCTTTAAAGAACTATGATCTTATAATAGACGGAATTTTTGGAATTGGGCTGAAGAGAGAAATAGAAGAAGATTTGAGAAAGATATTTATTTTTATAAATAGTTTGAATAAGACAGTAATTTCTATCGATGTTCCTTCTGGAATAGAGTCCGATACTGGTAAGATAATGGGAAATGCTATAAGGGCAAGTTATACTTTGACTATGTTCTTACCCAAATTAGGCCTTTTTAATACACCGGCTATAGACTATGTGGGTGAAATAGTAGTAGGAAAGTTAGGAATCCCTGATTACATTATTGATAGCTTTATAGACTCGAAGATATATCTTGTGGAGAAAGATTTTGTGAGTAATTTGATTCGTAGGCCATCTAGGACTTTGCATAAAGGTAGTAAAGGAAGAGTATTAATAATTGGGGGATCTATAAAATACACAGGAGCCCCTATACTGTCAGCTCTTTCTGCTTTAAGATCTGGATGTGGTATGGTCTATCTTGCTATTCCTGAAGAGATTCATACTTTTTATAGAGCATCATATCCTGAGATAATATATATTCCTCTAAAATCAAAGCATGGTTTTATATCTTCAGAAAATTTAGATAAAATATGTGAGGTAATGAGAGATTTTAATATAAATGCAGTAGCTTTAGGACCTGGTATTGGCCTCAACGAGGAGACAAAAAGTTTTGTAATAGAATTTCTTAAGAGAGTTAACATTCCTACAGTAGTTGATGCAGATGCTCTTTCTTATATAGGAGAAATATTAGATACCTTAACTGGAAGAGATTTAATCCTAACTCCTCATTATGGTGAGATGGGTCGAATCCTTAATAAGTCTCCAAAGGAAATTTCAGAAGATAGATTTATTCTTGGAAGATTTTTTGTTAACAAATATAAAATACATCTTATCCTAAAAGGTCCCTTTTCCTTATTTTTTACTCCTGAAAATGAGGTATATATTAATCCTTTTGCTGATTCTTTACTTGCTACTGCTGGTTCGGGGGATGTTTTAACGGGAATTCTAGGAGGACTCCTTGCTCAAGGATATTCTATTAAAGAAGCTTGTATTATAGGTAATTATGTTCATGGTTATGCTCCTATAATTTGGAAAAGAAAAAAGGGAGAATTTGGACTTATAGCCTCAGAGATCATCTATTTGATACCTGAGATTATGGGGGAATTAACTAAAGAAAAAAGTATTTAAATATCTCAATTACCCCTAAAATATCTTCTTTTTGAGCTATGTATGTGGCTATTTCTTTTAATTTAGGATGCCCATTTGATGGAACGGCTTTATATTTCAACTTTCTCAAAAAAGGTAAATCTCCTAAACTATCTCCTATTCCTAAAACTTCATCATAGGGTATGTTTTTTAGTTCCAAAAGTACATCCATACCAGAGCCCTTATCGATTCCTTTAGGAGTTATGTCTACTGCTACCGATGAGTATACTGACTGGAAATTAGGAAAATTTAATTTTATTATTTCTTCTACAATTTGAGCAAGTTCTGGAACAGAAACTCCTTTTTCTGGAAAAATTGAAACACAAACTTCTTTTCCAGCTTCGATATGTCCTAAGTTTCTTATTTTTTCTTTTAAAAAGTTTTTCAGTTCTTCTCTCTCCCTTAAAATATCTTTAGATATTTGAGGATGGAAAATAATATCATCTTTTTCTATTAAATAAATAGTACATCCATTTTCTCCTATGGAATCCTCGAATTTACCTAATGCTTGAAGAATTCCTTCTATATAAGGCTTTGATCGACCAGTATTTAAAGATATAGGGGGCAGTTTTGGTAAATGGTCTCTGATCCACTGAAAAGCTCTAAGATCTAAAGGGTGCCCCTTATCTTTTGTTAGGCATCCTTCTATATCTGTTAGTATTAGTCTTATACTCATAGTAAGTAAGTTTAATAAAAAGTTATATTCTTGTCAAACTTCATAAAATATTGTAGAATGCTTATGAAACGTAGAAAATCTTTGGATTAAAGGGAGGCGGAAAAATGTCTGGACACTCTAAATGGGCAAATATTAAGCATAGAAAAGCAGCAGCAGATGCTAAGAAGGGTAAACTTTTTTCGGCTTTGAGTAAGGAAATTATAATTGCAGCAAAGCAGGGTGGAGGTAATCCAGAGACAAACCCTCGTCTTAGAGCTGCAATTGAAAGAGCGAGAGAGGCAAATATGCCTAAAGAGAATATAGAAAGAGCAATTAAGAGGGGAACAGGTGAAATACCTGGAGTAGCTTACGAGGAGGTAACTTATGAGGGATATGGTCCTGGAGGAGTGGCAATAATGGTTGAAGTAGTAACGGATAATAAAAACAGGACAGCATCTGAGATAAGAAGAATTTTTACAAAACATGGTGGTAGTTTAGGTGAAGCAGGATGTGTGGCATGGATTTTTGAAGAAAAGGGAAGTATCTTTATCGACAAAGAAAGTATAAAAGATGAAGATCAATTGATATCTGATGCCTTAGAAGCTGGAGCTGAGGATATCCAGATTACTTCTGACAGTGCAGAGATAATTACTGATCCACAGAGCTTCTCAGAAGTAAAGGAAAAACTTCAAGAAAAAGGATATAAGATTACCCAGGCAGAGGTGACAAAAGTACCTAAGAATGTAGTTCCTATAGACGGTCCAGATGCAGAAAAACTTCTCAAATTGATGGAAGAACTTGAAGAACATGATGATGTTCAAAAGACCTATGCTAACTTTGATATACCCGATGAAATTCTTCAGGCCCTTTCTTAAATGGTTGTATTAGGAATTGATCCAGGGACAGCTATCACAGGTTACGGAATTTTGCAAAAAAGAGAAGATGGTATCAATATAGTGGATTTTGGGGCTTTGACAACCCCATCTACATGGAGTATAGGGAAGCGTCTAAATTATCTCTTTGAACAGGTCTCTTTTTTGCTTGATCTTTACGATCCTGATGTAGTAGTAATGGAGAATATTTTTTTTAATAAGAACATTAAAACTGCTATTAGTATAGGGCAAGCGCAGGGAGTTATAATTCTTGCAGTACAACAGCACCAAAAAGAAATCCAGATTGTAACACCGTTAGAAGTAAAATTGTCAATTGTAGGTTATGGAAGAGCTACTAAAGGTCAGGTTCAGTATATGGTTAAAGAAATTTTGAGACTAAAAGAAGTACCCAAACCAGATGATGTAGCTGATGCTCTGGCTCTTTGTATTTCTTTTATTAATAAAGAGGAAGGAAGATATTAGAATTTGGTTTTCTTGAATTACATAAAAGCAAAACTTATAAGAATTTCTGAAGAGTACATAATAGTAGAGATTGGAAATATAGGATTTAAGATTTATTGTTCTAAAGAAGGTATTAAGAAACTTGAGGATAGTGTAGGAAAAGAAGTATTATTATATATTTCTGAAGTCTTAGAAAGGGATAAAATCAAAATCTA
>CALHTV010000143.1 GCA_938039765.1 uncultured Dictyoglomus sp.
AAAAGTAGATTACGAGGCAACTAAAGAATCCCTCTCTATAGCCATTGAAAATGGAGTTAATTTCATAGATCTTGCAGATGTATATGCAAGAGGAGAGGCAGAAAGAGTAGTAGGTAAAGCAATTAAAGAATTAGGTATCAGAAGACAAGATTTAGTAATATCCAGTAAAGTATACTGGCCTATGAGTGATAATGTAAATGACCGAGGGCTTTCAAGAAAACATATAATGGAATCTATCGATGGTTCTCTTAGGAGATTGGGGGTAGACTATTTAGATATCTATTTCTGCCATCGCTATGATCCTGAGACTCCTATTGAAGAAGTAGTGAGAGCTATGGATGATTTAGTACACCAAGGCAAAATACTATATTGGGGAACTAGTGTTTGGAGCGCTGCTCAAATAGAAAGTGCTGTTGGTACTGCTGTTAAGTATAACGCCTATCCTCCTCAAGTAGAACAACCTCGATACAATATGTTAGACAGGCATATAGAACCTGAAATAATACCTACCTGTGCAAAACATGGAATAGGAATAACTGTCTTTTCACCTCTAGCCCAAGGTATCCTTACAGGAAAATATAATAGTGGAATTCCAGCAGGAAGTAGAGCCACATGGAGTGAATGGATAAAGAATGAATTAACAGAAGAAAATATCGAAAAGGTAAGAAAGCTTACTTCTCTTGCGAAAGAAATCGGAATAACCATGTCCCAATTAGCATTAGCATGGATATTGAGAAAATCTGAGATAACTTCTGCTATTGTGGGAGCTTCCAAACCTGATCAACTAAAAGAAACCCTTAAAGCAGGAGATATTAAACTTAGTAATGATACAATAGAAGAGGTAGAGAAAATATTAGCTAATGCTCCAAAATAAAAATAGATGAATTTAAAAGTAAGTTTTGATTTATTAACATTAGAAGTTTTTTATAATGAAACAAAAGAAATAATATCAAATTCAATAATTGAAAAAATATATCAGATAGGAAACACTGATATAATTTGGGAGTTATATTCTCCAAATTTTGAAAGATGTAAACTTGTTCTCTCAGTACATCCTCAACTTTATAGAATTCAAATTACAAAAAAAGATTTCCCATACCCTTATCGTCCTCCCTCTTTTTTAATGCTTCTTAGAAAATACTTAGAGGGAGGACGTATTATAGACTACTATTTGATACCCCAAGAAAGAATTGTAGAATTTAAAATTAAAAGATTTCCTGAAGAGGAAAAAAAGGTCGTTTTAGAATTAATGGGAAAATATAGCAATTTAATTCTTTTAGATGAGAATAATAAAATCATAGATGCTATAAAACATGTCACCAGTGAAGTAAGTAGATTTAGGGAGATAATTCCTGGCCTGCCCTATATTTATCCTCCTAAAACTCAAAAAATATCTCTTTTAGATCTTGATGAAAAGAAAATTGAAGAACTTTTAAAGAAAAATATCTCAATAAAGGACTTTCTCTTAAAAGAAATTGCTTATATGAATCCTCAAATAGTAAAGGATATACTTGGGGATACTAACTCAGACATGATCAGAAAAATACTATCTATTAAAGAAACAATCTTAAATAAAAATTTCAAGCCTATAGTTTATATGGTAAATAATGAACCTATCACCTATACTCTGTTTCCCCTAAAGGAATACGAAAGGTTTGAAAAAAAAGAATTTGACAAAGTTTATAAAGCAGTTGATTATATTTATTCCTACGCTTTTGATAAGTCTTTCTTTGAACAAAGAAGAAAAAAGATTCTGGAAGTAGTAAAAGATAATATTGAAAAGGTGACAGAAAAAATTAAAGAGTTTGAGGTCCAAATAAAAGAAGGAGAGGAAGCTGAAATGTTTAAAATAAAAGGAGAAACTCTTCTTTTAAACAAAGAAAATATCAAGAAAGGAACTGAAAAAGTAATATTACCAAACATCTACAATTCTCAGGAACTCTTAGAAATAGATCTTGACCCTAGTCTTTCCCCTATTGAAAATGCTCAAAAATATTTCAAAAAATATAAAAAATTAAAAAAGGGAATATCTATTTTAAAAGAACAAAAAGAAAAACTAGAAAATGAGCTTTATTACTTAAATTCCTTAGAGTTTGCCATTGAAAATGCTAAAACTCTTGCTGATTTGAAAGAGATTGAAGAAGAATTAGAAAAAGAAGGATATTTAAAAGAAGCTAAAGAACAGATTATTAAAAGAGAGAAAAAATCAGAACCTTATAAATTTGTTA
This sequence comes from uncultured Dictyoglomus sp., assembly GCA_938039765.1. GTDB lineage: Bacteria > Dictyoglomota > Dictyoglomia > Dictyoglomales > Dictyoglomaceae > Dictyoglomus. Next base: position 2,229 of record CALHTV010000143.1, read on the forward strand.
GTTCCGATGGATTTGAGATTTACGTAGGAAAAAACAATAAGCAAAACGAAACTTTAACCTTTCAAATTGCAAAAACAGAAGATCTATGGCTACATGCAAGAGGAATTCCTGGAGCACATGTGATCATTAAAACTCAGGGTAAAGAAATTCCAGAAAACACTTTATATGAAGCCTCATCATTAGCAGCCTATTTTAGTAAAGGTAGAAATTCAAACTATGTTCCTGTAGATTATACCAAAAAGAAATATGTTCAAAAACCTAAGGGAGGAAAACCTGGTTTTGTAATTTATAAAAACGAAAAAACTATTTTTGCAAAACCAGAAGATGCTTTAAAGTTCCTTTCTCAAAATACTTAATACCCTTTCAAATTCTTGTGTTAAAGGAACTTCAAATCTCATCTCTATATTATTTCTAGGATGTATAAAAGAAATTTCTTTTGCATGTAGAAGTTGTCCCTTAACTCCAAATTTTCTGTCTACTCTTCCGTAAACCTCATCTCCTACAATGGGAAAGCCTAAATGAGAAATATGAACCCTAATTTGGTGAGTTCTACCTGTCTCTAAGTCTGCCGATATAAGAGTATAATTTTTAAATCTTTCTAAAACTTTAAAGTTTGTAATAGCCACTCTTCCATAAGGCAAAATAGCCATCTTCTTTCTATAAACGGGATGTCTACCAATAGGAAGTTCTACTCTCTTCTCATCCCAGGGGATTTCTCCTTCACATAAAGCCCAATAGACCCTTTTCAAAGTCCTATCTTTGAGTTGTTCTGAAAGCTTATTATGAGAAAAATCATTTTTAGCAACAATTAAAAGTCCACTGGTATCTTTATCCAATCTATGGACAATACCTGGTCTCAATTCTCCCCCTATTCCTGATAAATCTTTAACTTTAAACAAAAGGGCATTAACCAACGTATCATTATGATGCCCACAAGCAGGGTGTACCACCATTCCTTTAGGTTTATTTATTACTAAAAGATCCTCATCTTCGTAAATTATTTCAATAGGTATATTTTGAGGTTTAATTTCTGGGTTTTCAGGGGGAGGTATCATTACTTCTATCTTATCGCCCAATTTAACTTTATAACTACTTTTCACTTGTAAATGATTTACCTTAACAAAACCTTCCTCAATCAAATTTTGCACCTGAGAACGCGTTATGTTTAATTTTTCTGAAAGATATTTATCAATTCTCTCTTTTTCTTTATCTTCCACTACAAATTCGTACCTTTGCATAAAGAAAACTTACTAGATTCTCTTTTTTAACTCTTGCATATTTTTTATTATAATATGGTTCCTTTCAATAGATATAATTCCCTCTTCTTCAAAACTTTTTAAGACTCTTATAGTAGTCTCTCTAGAAACTCCTATTAGGTT
>CALHTV010000144.1 GCA_938039765.1 uncultured Dictyoglomus sp.
TTAATGTTTATTTTCATGATTTATCCTATTGTTTACACTATCCAAATCGCTTTTACAAATTATGGTACAGGGCATATCTTAACTAAAAGGCAGGTCATTGAACAGTTAGAAAAGGAAACTTTCTCACCTAAAAACACAAAAAACTTTGAATACGAAATATATCAAGCAAAATCTGGAGACCTTATTTTGTTATTTAGAGATAAAGATGGTTCTATATACAAAGTAGATAATAAAAAACTAATAGAAATAAGTAAAGGAAGTTTTCCTACAGAATATAGTGGTTATAAGCTTATTGAAGGCTCAAAAAAATTCTCTCAGATAGTTAAACTACAGAATTTAAAAATCGAATTAGAAGAAGATACCTTTTTACAATTATCTGATATAAATCATTTTTCTATTTACAAACAAAGATATACCTATGATCCTAAACAAGATGTTTTAATCGACAATCTAACAGGAGAAAAGTTAATCCCTCAAGAGGGATTCTTTGTAAGACCTAACGGAGAAAAAATATTACCAGGATTTGTTACTTTTGTTGGAATTGAAAACTTTCGTAGACTTCTTAGTGACGAGAGAGTTTCTAAGCCTTTTTTGAGGGTTTTCTCCTGGACACTTCTTTGGGCATTGGGAACTACGTTTATTAACTTCACTTTTGGCTTATTCTTAGCTCTCTTAATGAACGATAAAAAGCTCAGATTTAGAGGAATCTACAGAACTTTATTAATCGTTCCATGGGCTATCCCAGCATTTATATCTTTACTCATATGGGTAGGTCTATTAAATACGGAGGTTGGCGTAATAAATAGAATCCTTTACTCTATATTTAGGGTAAAAATACCATGGTTCTTAGAAACCACTTGGGCAAGAGTAGCTTTATTTATTGTAAATCTATGGCTTGGTTATCCTTACGCAATGACTGTATGTTTAGGAAGTCTACAGAGTATTCCGGAAGAACTCTATGAAGCTGCAAAAGTAGATGGGGCTTCCTATACTCAGCAGTTAATAAAAATAACTCTACCTTTATTATTAACAGCTATAGGTCCTCTTATTGTAGGAACCTTCGCTTTTAATTTTAACAATTTCAATGTTATATATTTGCTCACTGGTGGCAGACCTCCTATGCAAGACATCTCATCAGTTGCTGGTACTACTGATATCTTAATCTCCTATACTTACAAACTAGCCTTTGAAGGAGCAAAAGGACAAGACTATGGACTAGCAGCTACCATATCTATTATTGTATTTATCATTGTAGCTACTTTAAGTATTATTAACTTCTGGATTTCTGGAATGTTTAAACGCGAGGTGAGATACGAATGAAAAAAGAGAGCTTCTTAAGAGAGATTCCAAAACATATCATCATCTGGATTGTTTTACTATTTACTTTCTTCCCAGTAGTATGGACTTTTTCAGCCTCCATTAGAGCAGGAGGGGGCTTAGTAGGACAAAAATTAATTCCAGATGTATTAACCTTTGAGCACTATACAAACCTTATAGAAATAGGATTTTTTACATGGATAAAAAATTCTTTAATTGTTTCTATAACTACTGCTATATTAACAGTATTTTTTGTATCCCTCGCTGCATATGCTTTCTCGAGATTTAAATTTTGGGGTAAAAAATATTCTTTGATAACTCTCTTCATCTTTCAAATGTTTCCAGCAGTTATGGGAATGGTAGCTGTATATCTTTTACTATTTCATGTAGGAAAATATATTCCATTCTTAGGACTTAATACTTTATCTGGCTTGATAATGGTCTATTTAGGTGGAGGTATTCCATATAATATATGGTTAATGAAAGGTTTTTTTGACAGTATACCTGATTCTTTAGAAGAATCGGCCCTAATTGACGGAGCAACAAGATTTCAAGCTTATTACAAAATAATTCTTCCCCTTTCCACTCCTGTGCTAGCTGTAGTTGCAATTAATACTTTTATAGGAACCTATTCGGATTTTCTACTTGCAAGCATAATCTTGAAAGATGCTTCTAAATATACTTTTGCCGTAGGACTGAGAAACTTTATATCTGGATTATACGACGTAAGATGGGGGGATTTTGCGGCTGCATCTATAGTAGGAGCTCTTCCTATTGTCATTTTATTCTTAACTTTACAAAACTTAATAGTCTCAGGACTTACTCGTGGTGCTGTAAAAGAGTAAGGTAGAGAAGATCTACCTTACTCTCTCCTCTAAAAAATGCTATAATCTAAACAAAAAAAGAAGGGGATAGATCATGGGGAAATATTTGTTATTTTTCCTTTTGATTATATTGATGCTTAATCTCTCCTTTGGAGAAACTGTGCCTTTATTGCTTGAGGGAAAAGAAGTAAAAGGAGAAAATCTAGACGGTGTAATAATATACATAGCAAAAATTGAAAAGCTAGAAGAACTTCCTCTTCATTTAGATTTTAGTATAAAACCTGAAGGCATATTCTTTTTATTTGAGGTGTATATCTATAATAGAACTAATAGAACAATATTAATAACTCATGAAAACTTTAAACTCCTTGACGATGATGGAAGAAAAATTTCTATAAACCTATCAGGTTCTATATACTATGCTCTCAAACTTAAGGAAGTCTTTTTTGGAAAGAAAATAAAACCAGGAGAGATTATTGGAGGTTATCTTATAATTGAACTCAATAAGAATAATGTTCCTTATAAATTGAATATTCTAGATCTTCCTGAAAAAGGAAAGAATTACTCTATCCTTATCAGTATGTAATTTTAAATATTCTTTATAACTCTCATTTTCGGACAAGATTGAAATTCTTCCTATTTCTTCGTAAAAAAGAAAGAAGTCTTTTAAAGAAAGAGGCAAAACCAGTTTATATCCATCAAATATATGACTATATTCAAGAATCTTTAAAAGAATTTCATAATTTACCTCTTCACCTTTTATTACCCCATTAAAGTATTTGAAAGCTAAATCAAGATCTCTTAACTCTGTACCACAGTTGGAACACATAAATCTAAAATTTTCAAGAAATACAAAATCTAACTCTTTATTGCAGAAAAAACATCTTATCTTTCCTTCCCTAGAGACAAGATTTATAAAAGAAGATTTTTCTTTCTTTTTCTTTAAACCAAAGGATTTTCTTACAAACCAAGAATTTCTAAATTCATAATTTTCTATA
>CALHTV010000145.1 GCA_938039765.1 uncultured Dictyoglomus sp.
CTTATACCTATATATTTTGCTCCTTCTATTTTTATCCAAGAGTCTTTTCTTTCTATAAACTTCGAACCTTTAACAATTACCGTCTTCTCATCTTTTTGTATAAATTCACTTTCCGTCAAGTCAATAATACCATCAGGACCAGGTAAGAAATAAGGATCGTTCTTTTCATATAAAGTATGAGCTGCTACAGAGCTTACAGTACATCTTCTTACCTCATTTAGAGTAAAAACCTCAAAATGATCCTCATATAATACTCCAATAAGTCCATCCCTTCCACTCCCTGGTTCTGAAGCAATAGCTCCACATTCCAAGATTTTACCTAAATGATATGAGAGTCCCTTTGGATATCCTTTATATATAGGAAGAGCAGAAAAAGGAGCCGGATCATAGCTTCTACCACTTAATACAATACTCGCTCCCTTTTTATAGGCCTCAATAAAAGGAGAAATCCCTATTTGAGCCACAATATTAGTAATATTTTCTAGATCCTCCTCATACAACGTGGGAGAACCATCCAACTCCTTAATTTTGCCTTCATAAAGAAGCTTTTTAACTATTTCTTTACTTATATCAGTATAAATCTTAGCTACTTTTAATTTCCATCTATATTCCTTTGAAATTTCCTTTACTATATCAAAAGTCCAATCCACAGCAGATTTAGTTCCACATCCCCCACAACTTCCTATAAATAAAGGAATATCTAATTTTACAGACATTTTCAAGAGATATTCTAAATCCCTTTTTGTCGCCTCTCTATCTACAAAAGATATTCCTTTCCCAAGATAATATGGTCCAGGATCTGTAGATCCAGCATCTACAGATATCAAATCTGGCTTTTGCTCTAAAGCACTATAATAGCTTTCCTCAGGAAAACCATATCCAAGAATAGCCGTAGGAGAATATATTTTAAACATCGCTACTCTCTATATACCCTTTTTTCTTTAATATTTGTAAAGTCCTTTCCATCTCATTAAAGACTATCATTAAACCCTCATCAACGCCCATTCCAGGCTTTGCTAAAATCTGGTCTGCTTGTGTAGCTAAAGCAATATGTACTGAAACTTGAGCAGATCTATCAGTTTCATTACAACTCCCTCCAACATAAGCTCCTACGTGATTCTCCTTACAAAAGAGTACAGCTTCTATGGAGTTATGAATGCTGCCCAAGACAGGAGTCTTAATCTGTATCATATCAACAGCTTCGGCTTCTATGAAATCTCTAATATCCTCAAGACTATTACACCACTCGTCAGCTACAATTTCTACTCCTATATCTTTTTCTCTAAGCTTTTTTCTTAATTTACTCAAAAACTCAATTTGCTCTTTTTTACTTTCCATATCTACGGGACCTTCTATACGAAGTTTATAAGGATAACATATGTTTTCTAACTTACTGAAATATTTAACTATCTCTTCAATATTGTGTTGAAAGGCTATACCGATAGTACCATAAACATCAATGTGAAAAACAGGCTTATAATTTTCGTCCCCTAAAATTTTTACCCTTTCTTTTAACCACCCCAAATACTCAATAAGTTTTTCTCCTCTCCATCCAAGTTTTGTCTCTACGTTATTAATCAAAGCATGAGGTAAAACATCAACTCTTTTTATAATCATCTTATCCGCATTAATATATCTATCATCTCCTGATTGAGCAAAAATTGGTACTTTTTTAAGCTTGAAATTTAAAGAATATTCCTCTCTTATTATTTCAGTCATAGTTTTCTTCTTATACTTAGCAAAGGCATCTAAAATAGCTTGTGAAATTCCATACCTTAAAGCTGTATGTAATTTTCTACCATTTATCTCTAAATCTTCTATTTTATTTGCCAATTCTCTAAAGGTAGTCCATCTTTGGCTCAAAAGAAAAGGAAATACTATCTCTTCTAAGTCTTTAACGAGGTCTTTTGCTCTGAAAAGTGGCTCACGTCCTCCAGCTCCAGAATATTGGATGGCAGAACAGTCTCCAAAAGCAATCTGTCCATCTTCTAGAAGTAACATTACGGAAATACTTTCTCCTTTTTGTCTTACTGACTCATAACCTGGAGTTAAAGGCACCCCTCGGTAAGCAAATCCATCCTCTTTAGCACCCGCTTTTATGGCTTTTTGATCATCAAAGTAAAAGCCTGAAAGACCAATCGAATATAATGCATCTTTAATCATAATCTTCCTCACAAAGTTATCTAGGTCTACCTACAAGTCTACCTTTACTTATAGCATATATATCATCTAAGACCATTTGAAAACTAAGTTCTCTTTTTTCATATTTTGCTCTTTCTTCTAATTTCTTTTTATGAAACTCCTTTATTTCGTCATCAAAGGGTAAATTTCCAAAATCAAAAAATCTAACAGCCCCTTCGTTGTCTCTCACAGGCATAACTCTACCATGGGTATATTTACTAGGAGCAAAAGGTACATCTAAAATCCCAGAAGAAAAAGCTCTAATAGTTCCCAAAACAATATCTCCCTCTCCCATGGAAAATATACTATTTAAAATATGCCTGACTTCTTTTTCTATAATATATTCTTCTTCTTTTAGTTTGTTTTTATCAAGAAAATCCTGATTCTCTAACATTTGAAGTGTTTGTCTTGTATTTCTAAGAGCAGAAGCATTTGCTTCCTTTGTTGGTACCCCTATTGCTTCTTGTGGGGTCTTAACAATAATCTTTGTGGCTTTAGACAAGGCTGCAGATATAGTTCCAAAACTTATTACTGCATAAGCTCTTGATTCATCTTCAGGAAATCCTCCCATCCAGTGATGAAGTACTGTAGTAACATGCACATCGTAATAACCCAAATTTGCCAAATATTCTTTTGTAAGCCGGTTTAACACATTTATAGAAGCTACGTCTTGAATCACATTTCCACACTGCCCATATCCTACACTAAAACTTTTAACTCCTTGTTCTGCAGCAAGGAGAGCTTCAATTATTCCTATAGTTATAGAAATAGAAGGTGGAACTAAAACCCCTGTTAAAGGTCCAAAAGACTCTCTATTTATTATTATTCCATTCTCAGCATAGAAGCCAATTAAATAGTCTACATATTGCCAATATAAAATGGAATTTTCTAATGAAACATCTTTTGCATACGGAATATTGTAACTTATTCCTCCTCCTTCAAAAGATGTGAAACCTGCAGCCAAAGTTATTTCAGCCAAAAGTCTTGCATCAGGAGTACCATGCCTAACTTCTACGGGAATATCAACACTTTCTATTATTTCTCTACATGCTTTAACCCCATAATTTACCGCTGGAAATCCATTCAATAATGATTTTCCCTCTTTCAAACTTTCCTCTATTCCCATTTGAGCTTCTCTATACCTATTTTGTCTTGTATAACTATCTATAGTGGTGGGCAATATATCAGCACCACCTTCATTTTGTAAATATTGCAAGAGAAGAATATGTTCTTTTAAAATAGGTACACCTGCTCGAGGTTGAAGAAGGGTTTTTTGAGATGCATCAGCTTTTTTTAACACATAATCTGCATATTTCTCTTTAGGGAGAGAACTTAAATAAGAAATAGCTTCCTTAAGATTAACCTCTTTACCTGTAGGCCAAGAATTCAAGACCTCTTCTCGCATATTTAAAAAATATTTGTAATCCCATTTTTTATTTCTCAAAACCATCTTAAGCCTCCAACTTACCAACGTATTTTTCAAGTAAATTCAATGCTATATCCTCGTTTATTTCTCCAATGACCCCTAGGGAGAATAAAATATATTCCTTGTCTATATAAAAGCTTGGATTTTTAGGTTTTAAAATAAAAGGCTCTTCTGGAGTATATAGGGCTCCCTTTAAAATCTCTTTTTTATAAGGGTTAAAAATTAAAGGACCACCTGTTAAAACTATATTTTTAACGTCTCTCAAGTCTTTTCCATATTGAAAATATACACTACCCATAGGGGTATAAACTACTTCTAAGTATCCTACATGTCTTTCTACAGCTAATTTTACTGCAAAATATGAGAGGATAGCATCAAAATAAATATCTTCATCTACTTTAGGTATAAAATCAGTATTTTTATAAAGAAAGTTTACTTTCTCTTTTAGACTATCTTTCTCAATTTTTAAAAATTTCTTAATATTTTCTTCTCCTACCGTGTCTAATAGAGCTGAAGCAGAAACTCTAACTCCTAAATCTCCCTCTACTGTTCTTTTTACAATAGGATCCCTTAATCCTTTCCATATAACACCTGGTTGGGTAGGAGCACCTTCAGCTACTGAGCAAACATCTGTAGTTGCTCCTCCTACGTCAATTAGTAGGCTTTCTCCAAAAACCTTTGAAAAAAGTTCTAAGCTCTTCAATACTGCAAGAGGAGTTGGCATTACAATTCCATCTATCTTTTTCTTAACCTTATCTAGTCCTTTTGCATGAATTATGTTTTTCAAAAATATCTCCCTAATTAAGTTTTGTACTTCATCTACCTTTATAACACCATATTCAGGCATAACATTACTTGTTATAAATATTTCTTTGTTTTTTTCTTCAAAAATCTTTTTAATTTCATCTCTTATATCTTTATTTCCCGCATAGATAAAAGGA
>CALHTV010000146.1 GCA_938039765.1 uncultured Dictyoglomus sp.
AATTTTTTGTTTAAATTTTTCATTTCTTCATATATTATCGTGAATTCTTTTATCAACCTAAATCTATAAGGTTGATGAATGCAATCATCTAAACCTAAATTTAGCAATCTTTCATCTTTTTTTAAGAGTCCTGTCAAAAGAAAACTTAACTTTTGCAGATTGAATACTATCTTTTCTTTGTCATATTTTTTAGGTAGTATTTTTCTTGCTTTTTCTGTGGGTAAATTATATGGAGGAATATAAATCAGTCCCCACAAATCATAATCAATAGGTAGTTTCTCATAAATAAGTTCTTTATTATTATTCATACATATAACAACCCCACCATCTATACAGGCTGATAAATTATCAATATGCTTTTCAAAATTCAAGGCTAATTTTAGCTTCTCATAATTGCTCAAAGTTTTTCCAGCTATGATTTCTCCTGTACATATTCCCCCAACAATTGCTGCCGCACTACTTCCTAATCCTTTTCCTATAGGTATGTCTGAAACTAATTCGATGATAAAACTGGTTTTTTCTATTTGGAAATATTTTAAAGTATATTCTAAACTTTGAATAAAAAGATCATTTTTTTGAATTTCTTCTCTATTTCTGTTAAAAATTTTTCTTCCCTCAGTGTTTGTGTCTACCGTAATTTTCAAGAAAAGATTCCAAGCAATAGCAAGAGTATCAAACCCCGGTCCAATATTAGCAGAGGTGGCTGGAACTTTAATTAAGTATCTCATTTTTCTAGTATTTTCTTAAGTTCTTCTAAAGTAGGCTCTATAGAAATTTCTATTCGTGATTCTTTTACAGCTATATCTGGATCTTTCAAGCCATGTCCTGTTAGAACACAAACAACCTCATTTCCTGGAAATCTTTTTTCTCTTAAAAGTTTTTTAACTCCAGCCCAAGATGCAGCAGAAGCAGGTTCAACAAAGATTCCTTCTTTAGAGGCTAATTCTTTTTGGGCTTCTATTATTTCCTCATCGGAGACTGTATCTAATAAACCTTGAGATTCCTTAACAGCGTTTACAGCTTTATTCCAGCTTGCTGGATTTCCTATTTTAATAGCAGTAGCAATAGTTTGGGGATTAGGTATAGGATGGCCTTTGACTAATGGAGCAGCTCCTTCGGCTTGAAATCCTAGCATTCTAGGGAGGGTTTTTATTTTTCCTAAGTTAAAATATTCTTTAAATCCCATCCAATATGCTGATATATTTCCCGCATTTCCTACAGGAATGGCTAAATTTTCTGGAGCTCTGTTTAAAACATCACAAATTTCAAAAGCAGCTGTTTTCTGTCCTTCTAATCTATAAGTGTTTACAGAATTGACAAGAGTTATTGGTAGCTGAGATGAGGCATCTCTTACTAATTTTAAGGCATCGTCAAAGTTTCCTTTTACACTTATAACCTTAGCTCCATACATTATGGCTTGAGCTAATTTACCTAAAGCAATTGCTTTTTCGGGTAAAACTACAAATGCTTTTAAATTAGTTAATGCTGCATAAGCTGCAGCCGAAGCTGCAGTATTACCTGTGGAAGCACATATTATCATCTCAGTTTTTTCCTCTAGTGCTTTTGCTATTGCCACTACCATTCCCCTATCTTTGAAAGAGCCTGTAGGGTTCATACCTTCATATTTTAGCCATATATCTACATGATATTTTTTTGATAAATTTGAGGCGTATATAAGAGGTGTTTCTCCTTCATGGAGAGTGATCAGAGGAGTTTTTTCGCTAACTGGTAAATAATTATTGTATCTGTATAATACTCCTTTCATCTGAACTACACCTCAATTCTTATTAAGCTTCCCCATTCTTCTAAGATGGGCAACCTTTTTATTTCTTCTATAGCTTTTTTAATACATTTTTCGTAAGTCTTATGAGTCAATATCACAATTTCGGCTTTTTCTTCTTTTTCTGAGGTTTCCTTTTGGATCACTGACGAGATACTTATATGATTTTCACCGAGTATTTTGGCTATTTGAGCTAAAACCCCTGGCTGATCTTTTACCCATAATCTTAGATAATATCTAGTATAGATACTCTCCCACTCCTTCAACTTTGGAGGATAAAGATAGGCAAAGGTATAGTATCTTGGAATTGAATAAAGTATTGTATGTCCGACTTCTAATATATCAGAAAGAAGAGCCATTGCAGTAGGAGCTGGACCTGCTCCTTCCCCATATAATAAAACATCGCCTCTTTTTTCAGCTCTAAGTAAAATTGCGTTATATACTCCATTTACAGAAGAAAGAGGTGAAGAAAGAGGTATCATTGTGGGATGGACTCTTACTTCTATTTCTCCATTTTCTTCTTTGCTAATAGCAAGAAGCTTGATTTTATATCCCAACTCCCTGGCATACAGAATATCTCTAAGAGATATTTTGTCAATTCCTTCGGTATAAATATCTGGAGGCTTAATGGTAGTATGATAAGCAAAAGAAGAAAGTATAGCGAGTTTATATCTAGTGTCTAAACCCAAAATATCTTTCGAAGGATCTGGTTCTGCATAGCCTAAAATTTGAGCTTCTCTTAAGACCTCTGAAAAACCTTTATATTCTTCTTCCATCTTTGTTAATATATAGTTAGTTGTGCCATTTACTATAGCCCATATTTCTTTAACTTTATCTACAGCCATAGCTTCTTTTATTGTCTTTATTAGTGGAATTCCACCGCCTACGCTTGCCTCAAAAGCTATATCTACTCCTTTTTTCCTAGCTATTTTATAAAGTTCATCTCCATACAAAGCTATTACCTCTTTATTAGCTGTAACTACAAACTTTTTCTCTTCTAGAGCTTTCTTAATATATGAGTGGGCAGGTTCTTCTCCTCCCATAACCTCCACTATTAAAGATATTTCTGGATCAAGTAAAATATCATTGGGATCAGTAGTTAGGTATTCTTTAGGGATTTTTCTTTTTTTATTTAGATCTCGAACTAGAACTCTTTTAATTTCTAAAGGCTCACCTAAAATATTCAGGATAGTTTCTTTTTCAGAGTGAATTGTAGTCCAAAGAGCCTGTCCTACTTGTCCCCCACCAAGTATTGCTATTTTCATATTTGACCCCTCAATAAGTCTTCATATGAATCTCTTTTGACAATTAATTTGTCTTCACCATTATCGACTAATACTATGGCAGGTCTTAAAGTTGCATTATACCATGTGAACATGGAAAAATTATAAGCTCCAGTGGTAAAGGTTATTAAATAATCTCCAACCTTTGGCCAAGAATCTATGAAGTCTTTTATTAAAATATCTCCAGATTCGCAGTGTTTTCCTGCTATGGAATAAGTAGTTACATGATTTTGATCCTTACTTATAACTAAAGCAGAATATTTAGCTCCGTACAGAGAAGGCCTTATATTATCAGACATACCTCCGTCTACAGCTACATATTTTCTAACATTTGGAAGTTCTTTTCTGCTTTCAATTCTATAAAGGGTTATTCCTGCTCTTCCTACCAATGATCTTCCAGGTTCGCAAATGATAGTAAAAGAGTGTCCCACAGTTTCTTTAAATTTAGCTGAAACTTCTTTAGCTAGATCTTCTACTTCAGGTGGATTATCTTCTGAGGTATAAGCAACTCCTAAACCCCCTCCAATACTCATTTCTTGAACTTTAGTGCTATCTTTTAAGTCTTTATAGACCTCACTTAATACTTCTGCAAGTTTTACATATGCAGTTATATCAAAAATTTGAGATCCAATGTGAGAATGAATTCCTTTAAAATTCAAGTTCTTTTCTTGTAAAATTTTTTTAATTAAGTCATAAGCTTGTACTATAGGCAAACCAAATTTAGTATCAGTTTGTCCTGTACGAATAGAGGTATGAGTTTTTACTTCTATGTTAGGTATGATTCTTACTAGAACGTTAGTTCTTGTATTTTTTTTGTTTACCAAATACTTAATTTTTTCAAACTCGTCAAAATTGTCTATTATGATTCCAGCTATATTTTCGTTAATTGCATATTCTAATTCTTTAAGGGTTTTAGCATTTCCATGAAAATATATACTTTGAGGATTTACTCCTGCAGCTCTCGAGATATAGAGTTCTCCTCCGGTCGAGACTAAAATTCCCAATCCAAGGTTATGGAAAATTCTTATAACTTCCAAAACAGGAAGAGCTTTTACTGCAAAAAGTACTTTATATTCATTCTTATAGTAAGTTTTCCAAGAATTTATATATTTTTGAGCCTGTATTACTAGAGTTTTTTTATCTAGAATATAGAGAGGTGTTCCATACTTTTCTCCCAAGTAGGATATATTTACTCCTCCAATGGTAGGTTCTGGTTCTTTAAGGAAAGTCTCAGGATAGAATTTATTTACCATAGACCGAACTTCCTGCTACTCCAGAGTTTGCATATTCGTGAAATATTTTTCTAATTTTTTCTGTTATTTCTCCTGGTTTTCCTTTTCCAATAATTCTCTCATCTATGTTTACTACAGAGATAATCTCAACAGCTGTACCTGTCAAGAAAACCTCATCTGCATTATATAAGTCATATCTTGTGAAAAATCCCTCAACTACTTGTAGTCCTAATTCCTTTTGAGCAAGCTCTATTACAGTAGCTCTTGTGATTCCTGGAAGAGCTCCTAAGGTAACTGATGGAGTAAATAGGACTCCATTTTTTACAAAGAATATATTATCCACTGTTGCTTCTGTGACATATCCTTGGGAATTTAGCATAATGCCCTCAGCAGCTCCTGCAATGCGGGCCTCAATTCTAGCAAGTATATTACTCATATAATTCAATGATTTTATTCTCGGATCTAAGACATCAGTTGGAGCTCTCCGGGTTGCTACTGTTACAGCTTTAAGCCCCGTTTGATAAAATTCCTCAGGAAAAACCTTTATTTTATCTGCAATTATAATTACTGTTCCTTCTTTACACTCCCATGGGTCTATCCCAAGACCATAGGCTCCTCTTGTGACAATAAGTCTTATATATGAATCTTTTAAGTTATTTACTCTAACGGTTTCTAGTACTGCTTCATGCATTTCCTGGAAAGAGAGAGGAATATTAAGCCATACAGCCTTTGCAGAAGAGTATAGTCTTTCTAAGTGTTCTTTCAATTTAAATACACTTCCATTATAAGACCTAATGCCTTCAAAAACTCCATCTCCGTATAATAACCCTCGGTCGAAGACTGATATTTTTGCATTTTCCGTAGGAATGAATTCACCATTAATATAAACTAATCCCATTTTTTTCCCTCCTTTTTTTAAGGTAAAATTATACATTTATAATGAAAATTTTTCAATTGAAATATCTTGGCATTTTGTTAAAATAATAGTATAATTTTTGAGCTAATCCTGCTCTGTACCAAGAGTACAGGGCCAAAAAGTCCAAAGGAGGTAAAAGATGCGTAAGTACGAGATCATGTGCTTAGTAAGTCCAGAATTAACAGAAGAAGAGTTTAAAGGGTTGTATGAAGAGGTACAGAATGATGTTCAGAGTTTAGGTGGAGAGGTTCAAGAGATAGATGTATGGGGAAAGAGAACTTTAGCTTATCCTGTTAGAAAATTTACAGAAGGTTATTATGTGGTTATGAGATTTCTCTTTCCTCAAAATCAACTCCAGGAATTTGAAAGGAGATTGAAATTGAAAGAAAAACTTCTCCGTTATATGATCACTCTTTTAGAGAAAGAAGAGTAGAATTTATGCTGAATAAAGTCTTATTAATTGGACATTTAGTAAGAGACCCAGAGATGCGCTATACACCTAGCGGTGTGCCGGTGACAACTTTTAGGATAGCAGTGAATAGACCTAAAAATAGCAAGGGAGAAAGGACAGCAGATTTTATCGATATTGTCGCTTGGAGAAGGCTTGCAGAAATATGTGGTGATTATCTTAAAAAGGGAAGACTTGTAGCTGTTGAAGGAAGACTGAGAACTCGGACATATCAGACTCCTGATGGACAAAAAAGAAGAGTTGTAGAAGTAGAAGCAGTAAATGTGCATTTTCTTGGGAAAAAGAGCGAGAATGCAGAACCTGTTTTTTTAGAAGAACCTATTGAAGATATTCCTGACATTGATATAGAAAGTGAAGAAGAGATTTTAAACGAAATATTAGAAGAGAGCGAGGAGGAAGA
>CALHTV010000147.1 GCA_938039765.1 uncultured Dictyoglomus sp.
TTTAAAACTTATAGTAGGAAAGTTTTATCCTAATTTAAATATATTTACTGAAGACTTAGAATTAAAAGGCTTTCAAACAAGCTTCCATTTAGGGAATAATGAAATTTTTTATGTCTCAGGTGATACCAAAGATTTAAGCTCTTTTAAAATTTTAGGATGGAGTTCTTTACTTTCTAAAAATACTTCCATTTCTCTATCTCTAAGTGCCATAAAAGAAAATGCTGAAGAAAACTACTTAGCTGATATATTAATACTAAATAAAAATAAGCTACCTCTTGGGAATATTGATATATTACAAGAGTCAAATATTTATTTAAGAAACTCCAATTTATATGTAAGTTTTATAACAAAAACAGAGTTATCTATAGGAAGTATCTCTCTAAAGGGGCTTCTAGGTTATCTAAATCCTAATACTCCTTCTTTTTGTGCCTTAGATTCGGGAGATTTTGGGGCTATATTAACCTTAGCTATTCCTTTTTCATCTAATATATTTCCTGAGTATACCTTGGGTTATCTTTACAATATGAAAATTTATGATCATAAAATTATTGTTGGGTTAAATAACCAATGGAATTTAAGTAATTATTTATATTTAATAAGTATAATAAAATATGTATATTCTTTTAGAAATAATAGCAAGCTATATACCCACTTATCCTTCAATTTCCCTACACTAGAAGGAAGGATGTGGAACAGCATATATATAAAATACGAGAAAAATCTCAACGAAGAAGATATAAGTTTAGGCTTAAAAATATCGTACCAGTTTTAAAAGGAGGTATTTAAAATGAGAAAATTCATAAGCTTTTTAATTTTCCTAGCATTTCTATTTACAATTTCCCTCCCACAAACTGCTAATGATGTCTTGAAAGAAGTTGAAAAAAAATGGAATTCCGCAAAAGATATCAGTATGAAAATGACTATGACTGTCTACTCTTATTCAAGTAAAGGTGAAAGCCTACCTACTAAAATGTCTATGGAACTTAAAGCTATTAAAACCCCTCAAATAATTAGGATAAATTTTACTGAGCCAGCTCTTTTAGCAGGTCAAATCTTCTTAATTGATACGGAAAAACAGATAACAAAAATGTATTCTCCTTCTACAAAACAGATTATCGAAGCTCCTTATACTTTAACCCAAACTTCAACTATATCTTTAAGTGGCATTCCTATAATGGGAGAAAATAGTGAAGATTTTTCTTTAAAAATAGCAGAAATTACAGAGAAAAACCAAAGAATTTATAAAATAACAGGAATACCTTTAAAAGCTGATTTAAAAGCAAATTACTCCTCCTTTGAGTTTTACATTTCTAAAGACTATCTGCCTATTAGATTAGTTATCTATGACGTTCAAAATAGACCTTATATTGAGATACTATGGGGCAATATCAAAATTAACTCTAATCTATCTCCTAGCTCTTTAAGGACATTCCCTCAAGGCAAAATTATAAAACAAAAAGAACTTATTAACATGACCGCTCCTATTCCTTTTCTGTCTCCTTCAAAATAGTAAAAATAAGGGAGAGAGAGTTTAATAAACCCTCTCCCTTTTCCCTACTTGAATTCATATAAAGCTACTGCAAAAGCTCCATAAAGTCCCACATTTTCTCCCAATTTGGCTGGAACTATCTCTACAAGTTCTATAGGAACTAAAAATACTCTTTTTCCAACCACCTCTTTTATCTTAGTTATAACATCTTCTCCTGAAAGCCCTATACTACCTCCAATGACAACTCTTTCTGGAGATACAATAGTAATAATATTCCCTATACCAATGCCAAGATACTCCATAGCTTCTTCCCATATCTCTCTTGCTACTACATCTCCTTTTAACATGGCTTCTCTTACATGTTTTGCCGTCAGTTCTTCCCTCTTAGCCCACTCCTTCAATATAGTAGGCTCCTCTTTTAAAAGAGCCTCTTTGGCTTTCCTAGCAATAGCAGTTCCTGAAGCTAAAGCCTCTAAGCATCCTTTATTTCCACAATTACAAAGAGGACCATCTGGGATTATAGTCTGATGTCCGACTTCTCCTGCACTATCTCTTCTTCCATGTAACAACTTGCCATCAATAATTAATCCTCCTCCTATCCCTGTACTAACAGTTATATAAACAAGATCCCTCACACCTTTTCCAGCCCCAAAAAAGAATTCCCCCAAACATGCTGCATTGGCATCATTATCTATAAAAACAGGAAGATTTAAAGCATCTTCTAAATCTCTTCTCAAAGGCGCCCTATTCCAACCTGGAAGATTAGGAGGAGAGTATACCTCTCCTTTAATCCTATCTAAAGGACCTGCTGTGCCCACTCCTAAAGCAACTGTATCCTCAGTTTTTAATTTTAAAAGCTCAGAGATAATTTCTTTAGATATCTCTTCATACCCTCGCTCAGATTTGGTAGGAAAAGTTATCTTCTCTTCTAGAAAACCATCTTCTCTAAATCTTCCACAAGCAATCTTAGTCCCACCAATATCTAGCGCTAAATATCTTTTCATTTAGTACCTCCACTCCTTCTAGTTTTAATAGCCACTCCTTAAATCCAATTCCCAAAGAAAACTTTCCTAGACTTCCATCACTTCTTATTACTCTATGACACGGTACTAAAATTAAGAAAGGATTTTTACTCATAGCATTTCCTACTACTCTTTGGAGATTTTTACTTCCTATTTTTATTGCAAGCTTTTGATAACTTACAACTTTTCCATAAGGAATATTTCGAGCTAAATCGTAGATTTTTTTGTAAGTAGGAGATAAACCATTAAAATCAACTTTTAACTTACTAAAATCTACTTTTTTACCTGAAAAATATTCAATAAATAGATCTCTCCCCGGAAATTCTCCTTCTTCACCAAAATCTTTCGTCCAGTAAACTTTCCTAATAATATCCTTATTGTATTCTACCACGATAAAACCATCTTTTACTCTAAGAGCGCCTTTCATTTAAAACCTCTCTACCAAATAAGACTTTCTTCAAAAACTGTCCAGTATAAGAATTGTTATTCATAGCTACTTCTTCAGGAGTTCCCTCAGCAACAATCTCTCCTCCTCTATCCCCTCCCTCGGGTCCTAAATCAATAATATAATCAGCAGTCTTTATAACATCCAAATTATGCTCTATTACAAGAACAGTATTACCCTGATCTACTAATCGATGCAATAGATTTAATAATTTTTCTACGTCAGCAAAATGAAGTCCTGTAGTAGGCTCATCTAATATGTAAAAAGTTCTACCCGTACTTTTTCGGGAAAGTTCTGCTGCAAGCTTTATCCTTTGTGCTTCTCCGCCAGAAAGAGTTGTAGCTGGTTGTCCCAATTTTATATATCCCAAACCCACATCGTATAAAGTTTCTAATTTCCTCCTAATAGATGAAAAATTCTCAAAAAACCCCATCGCTTCTTCTACACTCATTTCCAAAACATCAGCAATATTTTTTCCTTTATAAGTTATCTCTAAGGTCTCAGTGTTATATCTCTTACCTTTACATACTTCACAAGGGATATAAATATCTGGTAAAAAATGCATTTCTACTTTTACCATTCCTTCTCCTTTGCACGCTTCACATCGACCCCCCTTTACATTAAAGCTAAATCTCCCAGGTTTATATCCCCTCATTTTAGCCTCAGGAAGTTGAGCAAAAAGTTCTCTTATATCAGTAAAAAGATTAGTATAAGTAGCAGGATTGGAGCGAGGAGTTCTATTTATAGGAGATTGATCTATAACTATTACTTTGTCAATATATTCTATTCCTTTAATTTCATCATAATATTCACTTCTTACCTTTTTTCCATGAATAGCCTTTTGAAGAGCAGGATATATTATTTCTTCAACTAAAGTACTTTTTCCAGATCCAGACACTCCTGTAAGACAGACAAAGGTCCCTAAAGGAATTCTTACATTAATGTTCTTAAGATTTCTTGCCCTTGCCCCCTTTATTTCAAGCCAATTCTTTCCAATACTTCTCCTTTTTTTAGGTACGGGTATTTGTCTTTCTCCTCTAAGATATTGAGCAGTTACAGAATTAGGATGATTGATCACTTCAGTTAAAGGACCTGCTACTACAATTTGTCCTCCTTTTTCTCCAGCTCCAGGACCTATATCTACGACGAAATCAGCCGATCTAATTATCTCTTCGTCATGTTCAACTACAATTACAGTATTGCCAAGATCTCGTAAATTCTTTAAATTTTTTATAAGCCTTTCATTATCTCTTGGATGAAGTCCAATACTTGGTTCATCTAAAACATAAATCACTCCAACTAGGCCTGAACCTATTTGGGTAGCTAATCTTACCCTCTGAGATTCTCCTCCAGAGAGAGTATCAGCTGATCTATCTAAAGTAAGATAATCTACCCCAACCTCTATTAAGAATTTTACCCTCTGTAAAATCTCTTTTAATATGGGAGAGGCAATAATTCTCTCTCTTTCGGTCAATGCAAAACTTTCAAGAAAATCTCTTAATTCTAGCATAGTCATAGAAGAAACTTCAGCTATATTTTTTCCTCCTACCAAAACAGATAAGGCTTCTTTTCTTAGTCTTTTACCACCACATTCACTACATGGAGAAAAGACCATAAATCTTTCATAAAAATTTTTGACATCTTCAGATTCTGTCTCTTGATATCTCTTAGAAAATATGTTTATCAACCCTTCAAAATGTCTATATCCATAAATGTCCCACTCAGGAAGATTAACCTCAACGGCAAAAGGAACCCCGTGAAGAAGTGCATTTATCTGATTTTCAGTGAAAAACTTTAAAGGAGTATTCAAATTAAATCCAAGTTTCTTCCCAATATTTGCCAACAATACTCTATAATAAGGTGAGATCTCTTTGCCCCATGGTATAATTGCACCTTCAGATATTGATTTTTCATAATCTAAAATCAAATCTGGATCAAATTCTTTCTTACCCCCAAGACCTGAACATGCAGGACAAGCGCCATAAGGGCTATTGAAAGAGAAAAATCTTGGAGTTATCTCTCCAAAACTAAATCCACATATAGGACAGGAAAAGTTCTCACTAAAAATATGTTCTTCAATTCTATTATTTTCTAAATATTTCTCAACTACTAATAATCCTTCGCTTAATTTCAAAGCTAATTCTACAGAATCAGAAAGTCTAGTCTTAATATCAGGCTTTATCACTAGTCTATCAATAATCACTGAGATATTATGCTTTTTATTTTTATCCAACTCAATCTCATCCTCTAAACTATACATTTCACCATCGATCTTTACTCTAAGAAATCCTTCTTTTCTCAAATTTTCAAGAAGCTTTTTATACTCTCCTTTCCTTCCTCTTACTACTGGAGCAAGAACTTGAATTCTTGCACCTTCTTCCCAAGAAAGTATTTTTTCTACAATCTCTTGAGAGGTTTGAGCTGAGATTTCTATACCACAATGAGGACAATGAGGCTTCCCAATATTAGCATATAAAAGTCTTAGATAATCATATATCTCAGTAACTGTTCCCACTGTAGATCGAGGATTTTTAATAATAGTCTTTTGATCTATAGAGATAGCAGGAGATAATCCTTCTATAATGTCCACATCAGGCTTATTTAATTGTCCCAAGAATTGTCTTGCATAAGTAGATAGAGACTCTACATATCTTCTCTGACCCTCTGCATATATGGTATCAAAAGCTAAGGAAGACTTTCCCGATCCACTGATCCCAGTAAAAACTATAAGTTTATTACGTGGCAAATCCAAGTTTATGTTTTTTAAATTATGCTCCCTTGCTCCTCTTATCTTAATAAAATCACTCATATCTTTGTCTTCTTTTTTAATTCATTTTTTAATTCTTTTATTTGATCTCTCAAATATGCCGCTTTCTCAAAATCAAGCTCTGCTGCAGCTTCATACATTTCCTTTTCTAATTCTTTAATCAAAACCTCTATTTCATCTATAGATAGTTTCTTAGAAATTACTTTATAGTCGGTCTTCTTCTCCGACACAGCCTCTACAAATTGGAAAACCTCTTTTACGGATTTTTTAATGCTCTTTGGTATAATCCCATGGGTCTTATTGTATTCCATTTGAATTCTTCTCCTTCTTTCTGTTTCTTCAATTGCTCTTCTCATGGAATCAGTAATCGTATCAGCATACATTATTACTTTCCCATTTACATTTCTTGCAGCTCTTCCCATAACTTGAATAAGAGATCTTTCAGATCTCAGAAATCCTTCTCTATCTGCATCTAATATAGCTACCAGAGAAACTTCAGGAAGGTCTAATCCCTCTCTTAAGAGGTTTATTCCTACAAGAACATCAAACTTACCAAGCCTTAAGTCTTGTAATATACCAGTCCTATCTAAGGTTTCAATTTCCGAATGAAGATAAGTCACTTTTATTCCTAAATCTGAAAGATATTCAGCTAAATCTTCTGCTGTCCTTTTAGTTAAAGTGGTAACTAATACTCTCTCTCCTCGAGAAACCACCTTTTTAATCTCTGAAATTAAATGTTCAATCTGTCCCTCTGTAGGATGCACCTCAATCTCTGGGTCTAAAAGTCCTGTAGGTCTTATGAGCTGTTCTACTACTTGCTCTGAGATTGAAAGTTCAAAGTCAGCAGGGGTTGCTGATACAAAAATAACCTGTTTTATCTTCTCCCAAAATTCTTCGAAGGTTAAAGGTCTATTATCATAGGCTGATGGAAGTCTAAATCCATATTCTACTAAATTATCCTTTCTAGATTTATCTCCATGATACATAGCCTTAAGCTGAGGAATAGTCAAATGAGATTCATCTATAAAAACCAAGAAATCTTCTGGGAAATAATCCAAAAGAGTATAAGGGGGTTCACCAGGCTTTCTTCCATCAAAATGCCTAGAGTAATTTTCAATCCCCTTACAATACCCTACTTCTCTGATGAGTTCTAAATCATAAAGAGTTCTTGCTTCTAATCTTCTTGCTTCCAAAAATTTACCTTGAGACCTTAACTCCTCAAGCCTTTCTTGAAGTTCCTGCTTTATAGATTCAATGGCTCTCTCAATCTTCTCAGTAGGAGCAATATAATGAGTAGCAGGATAAATAAAAGTTTCAGTATACTCATATAATCTCTTTCCGTTAAGAGGATCTATTTCGCTAATTCTCTCTATTTCATCACCCCAATATTCAATACGAATAGCAGTCTCTCCCCCGATAGGAAATACTTCTACTATATCTCCCCTTACTCTAAATTTTCCCCTAGTAAATTCATAGTCATTTCTCTCATATTGAAGCTTAACAAGTTTCCTAAGAAGAGCTTCTCTAGGTAATTCCTCCCCTACTTTTATTCTAAACACCATCTGAGAATAATCTTCAGGAGAACCTAAACCATATATACAAGATACACTAGCTACTACAATAACATCTCTTCTTGAAAGCAAAGAACTGGTAGTACTATGCCTTAGTCTATCAATTCTATCATTTATATCTGCATCCTTTTCTATATATGTATCAGTTTGAGGTACATAAGCCTCAGGTTGATAATAATCATAATAGCTTACAAAGTATTCTACAGCATTGTAGGGAAAAAACTCTTTAAACTCACTATAAAGCTGGGCTGCTAAAGTTTTATTAGGAGCAATAACCAGGGTAGGCTTCTGTACATTTGCTATAATATTTGCCATGGTAAAAGTTTTTCCAGAACCAGTAACCCCTATAAGGGTCTGATATCTAAGACCCCTCTTAACTCCTTCGGTAAGTTTCTCTATAGCCTGAGGCTGATCACCACAGGGTTTGAATTCAGAAACTAATATAAATCCACTCATATTTACTCCAAATTTTTATTATATATCATTCTGTATATGGTTGAAACTCTTTCTTTAATTTGATTTTTAGTACTCTCTATATCTTTATCATTGTAGATTACAAAATCAGCTTTTTTAAGCTTTTCTTCTATAGGGATTTGAGCTCTTATTCTTGCAACAGCATCTTCTTTTGATATATTATCTCTATTAACAATTCTTTCAAGTTGAAGCTCAAATGGAGCGTAAACAACCCAGATTTCATCAAACCAATCTTCAATCCCCACTTCAAACAAAAGAGGAACCTCCACAGCAATTATATCTCTTTCCTTAAGCTCTTCTAATTTCTTTTTAATTTCTTCTAGGACAGGCGGGTGAAGAAGATTCTCTAATTTTCTTCTTGCATCAGAATCTGAAAAAATTATCTTTGCAAGTTTCTTCCTATCGAGGTTACCTTTATCAAAAACATTATCCCCAAAAATTTCTCTAATTTTCTGCAGATAATAAGGATCTTTCTGAAGCTCTCTTACAATCTCATCAGCACTTATGACAATTATTCCAAGTTCCTTCAGAATATTACTTACAAGAGACTTTCCTGTGCCAATACCACCTGTTATACCA
>CALHTV010000148.1 GCA_938039765.1 uncultured Dictyoglomus sp.
TTTTATGAAAGAGAGAGGATTAGGTAAAGGTATAAAAGCACTTTTGGAAGATTTCGATTTGGTTGAAGATGTAAGTAAAGTTAAGAATGTTGATATTTCTAAAATAAGACCTAATCCTGAACAACCTAGAAAAACGTTTAGTGAAAATTCTTTAAAAGAACTTGCTGAATCTATAAAGGAAAACGGAATTTTGCAACCGATATTAGTTAGGGAAAAGGACGGTTATTATGAAATAATTGTTGGTGAGAGGAGGTGGAGAGCAGCTCAAATTGCTGGACTTAAAGAAATTCCTGTTATAGTTAAAAACGATTTAGATAATGCTGAAATGCTAAAATTAGCTATTATAGAAAATGTTCAAAGAGAAGATTTAAATCCCATAGAATTAGCTACTGCTTACAATGAGCTTATAGAAAAGTATAATTTAACTCAAGAAGATTTATCAAGGATGATAGGTAAAAGTAGATCCTCTATAGCTAATACTGTTAGGCTTTTAAAACTACCCCAAAAAGTAAAAGAGTATATTGTTCAAGGAGTTTTGTCCGAAGGGCATGGTAGAGCACTATTGTCACTTGAAGATGAAGAAGAAATTGTAAAATTAGCAAAAGAATCTATAGAAAAAGGACTATCAGTAAGAGAGTTAGAGGAAATAATTAACTTTAAAAAGAAGGAGTACATTTTAGACAAAAATGTTTCACGTGAAACAACAAATGAAAAAAATGCAAATCAAGATCTTCTTAATATAGAAGAAGATTTTATAGAGGTTTTTGGGACAAAGGTTTCTGTAATTGGTAACTTGGATAAAGGTAAGATAGTAATAAATTACTATTCAAGAGAAGATTTAGAAAGGATATACTCTATTATAGTAAAGCAAAATACTTAATTTTAGGGTTAAATATGTCTTTAAAAAGTAGAATTGAATTTGAAAAAGCAAAAACCAGAGCAAAATTAAACGAAATTCTAATGAAGATATATTTAGGGAGTAATGAACTTTTTTCTTTAGATGAGGTTAAATTATTGACAAAGTCCTATGCTTACAGGTATAGGGGTATTATGAGTATTCCTTTGAGCAAAATAAAAGGAAGTGAAGGAAGGTACCTCGATTTTGATAGAGAATTTTTACCTAAGCATGAAGGAATTAGAACTAAATGGGAAAATATGGTTGATTTCATTGACAAAGAAAGCAAGATACCGCCAATTTTAGTTTACAAAGTAGGAGATAGTTATATAGTAAGAGATGGGAATCACCGCGTTTCTGTTGCTAAAAATATGGGACTTGAATATATTGATGCTGAAGTTATTGAAATGGTTACAAAATTTCCTATAAAAGAACTCTCGGAAAAAGAACTTTTGTTAGCAGATGCCTACAATATGTTTTTGGAAGAAACTAAGTTTGATAAGGTTTTTCCAAATGTTCACATAAGACTTACTAATCCTTGGGGATATATAACACTAATAGAACATATAAACACTTATAGATATTTCCTTGGTGAAAAACTAGGTAGGGAAGTTAGTATGGAAGAGGCCATTAAAGATTGGTATGAAAACCTTTTTCTGAAAGTTACAAGTTTGATAAAGAAGAAAAAAATAAATAATCACTTTCCTAATAGAACTGTGGAAGATCTTTATATATGGATAATGGATCACTGGCATTACCTTAAAGAAAATACTAAAAACCCTCTTATATCAATAGCTGAAGCAATTGATAGCTTTGAAAAGTTACAAGTTGAAATCAAGATAAGTAAACTTAAAAAGTTTGTTTTAAACGTTTTCTTTTTTCCTCTCAAAATCGCTTACAGAGTGTTTAGGTTTATAATAAGCAAAATATTCTAACTTGTATGAGGTTATCCGAACTTTACAAAAAACATCAATTTAATGTGCACTATACAATGAGTAAGTATAATATCAATTTAAATGAATTAAGGTATGTTTTAGAAAGTTATTCGAATGGTATTAACTTCTGTTGGATCATTCAGGAAATTTTTTCAATAGAAAAAAGTATTGAAAATTGGTTCTCTTTTTCTCCTTCCATGATGAAATACATTTTTGAGAATAAGTTTGAAGGAAAATTTAATTTGGGCAAAGAGATAGAGATTAAGGGGTGTAAATTTTTGTCTTACTTGGGATTTGAAATAATAATTCTAAATTACAGTACTAAAAACGGAGAAATAGATATAATTTGTAGGGAAAAAGATAAGATTAGATTTGTTGAAGTTAAAGGATCTTTTTCTGGTATAGTTCCCGAGGAAAAAATTGACGGTAAAAAAATTAATAAAATATTATCAGTTTCCGAAGATTTTAGTTATGAGGTAAATTGCTTTGATGTTGGATATGATGCTCTCTTCTTTGATGGAAGAGAGTTTAGATATTACAAAGATTTTTTATTGATGTAGAATATTTGGGAACAAGGATGTTCCTAAAAATATAAAATAAGGAGGACAAGGATGTCCAAAGTGAGAGTGAGGCAATCTAAAAACCGCCTCCGTTCAAAACTTACAGATAAGGATATTCAAGAGCTTAGGACTAGAATAAGAGACCCTTCTTACATTGATTACGTAATTTCAGAATTAGCTTGTATAATATTCTCTAAGATAGGTGAAAATGTCAATCTGGATGAAATCTTCGAAAGTAAATTGAATTCACAAACAAAATGAAAAGGGAATCTCTATTGAGATTCCCTTATGTACTCTTTTAACCAATCTCTAAATTCCTCTTTTACTTCTGAAAACTCTAAAAGATATCTAACAAAAGATTTTGAGTATTCAATAGGAGTTCCTGTGTCTAAAAACTCTTCTTTCCTTAATTCTATACCTACTACTCTGTTTTCTTTACATAATTTATTTATTGCGTTTATATGGTAAAATTCTCCTTTTCCTTCGAATCTTATCCATTCTTCTTTCAAAATTTCTATTATTTCGTTTGTAAATAGGTACCTTCCTATGGTAATATAGCTAGAAGGTTCTTCTCCTTTTTTAGGTTTCTCTACTATTTCTTTTACTTCAAAAGTATTACCAATTTTTTTTACTCTAGCTACTCCAAACCTTTGTAACTCTTCTCCAGTTTTATCTAGTAGCGTAACTACATTCTTTTTGCTAGTGTTGAATAATTCGACTAACTTTTTACTCAGTGATGGTTTTGAAATAACTATATCATCAGGGTATAAAAGTATAAATGGATCATTACCTATAAAACTTGATGCTTCAAGAATAGCGTTTCCTACACCCATCATTCTTTTCTGTCTAACAAAGCAAATATTAACTTCTGGAGGTAATATCAAATTTTCTTTTCCCGTATTCTTGAAAAATGTCTCTAATTCAAATTCAACATCAAAATAATCATCTAGACTCTTTTTCCTACGACTAGTTACAACTATTATATCCCTTACCCCAGCTTCTATTAGCTCTACTATACTAAACTGAATAGATGGTATATTGTATAAAGGTAAAAGCTCCTTTGGAACTGTTTTCGTTACTGGGAAAAACCTACTTCCGTACCCAGCAGCAATTATTACTCCTTTCATAAGATGAATTTTAAAACACTCTAAATAAAAATCTCATTTTGAAATACGTTAATAAACTATACAATTAAAGTAGGATTTTCCTTTTAAATTGCTAGTATTGTATGATTTTTTATACTATATTTGTATGGAGGAATTGGATGTGTTTAGGTGTTCCTGGTAAGGTTATTGAAATAAACTATGAATCTTCGCCTGTTATGGGAAAAGTTGATTTTGGTGGTATAAAGAGGGAAGTTTGTTTGGAGTATGTTCCTGATGTTAAGGTAGGTGATTATGTTATAGTGCATGTTGGTTTTGCTATAAGTAAATTAAATGAGGAAGAGGCTCAGAGTGTTTTTAGGTATTTGGAGGAGATGGATAAATTAACTGAGCAGTTGGGAGGAGATTTATGAAGTATGTAGACGAGTATAGAAATTCAGAAATTGCAAAAAGGTATATTGAGGAAATATGGAAAGTTACGAAGGGTAATTGGATGATAATGGAGGTATGTGGTGGTCAAACTCATACAATAATAAAGTACAATATAGATGAAGTTTTACCTAGTAAGATTACGTTTATTCATGGACCAGGGTGTCCTGTTTGTGTTACTCCTATTGAAATTATAGATAAGGCTATAGAGATTGCTTCTTTGAAGGATGTAATTTTTTGTTCATTTGGAGATATGTTGAGGGTTCCTGGATCAAAGAAAGATTTATTTGCTGTTAAGGAGGAAGGTGGTGATGTCAGAATAGTTTACTCTCCTCTTGATGCTCTCAAAATAGCTATAAAAAATCCAAGTAAAGAAGTTGTGTTTTTTGGTGTTGGTTTTGAGACTACTGCTCCTGCTAACGCTATGGCTATATATCAAGCTAAAATGATGGGTATTAAAAACTTTTCTGTGTTAATTTCTCATGTACTTGTTCCTCCTACGATGGAAGCTATACTGAATTCACCTAGTAATAGGGTCAACGGGTTTTTAGCTGCTGGGCATGTTTGTACTGTTATGGGTTATAAAGAATATGAAAGTATTGCTAGTAAGTATAAAGTGCCTATAGTAGTCACTGGTTTTGAACCTTTGGACATACTTCAAGGTGTATTGATGTTAGTTAGACAACTTGAGGAAGGTAGGTATGATGTGGAAAATCAGTATACTAGGTCAGTTAGAAGAGAAGGTAATTTGCAAGCTCAAAGTATACTTAGAGAAGTTTTTGATATTATCGATATGAAGTGGAGGGGAATGGGAATTATAAAAAGTAGTGGTCTAGGTATAAAAGAGAGTTATAAGGAATATGATGCTGAAAGAAAGTTTTTAATAGGGCATATAAAAGTTGAAGAACCTAAAGAGTGTATAAGTGGTTTGGTTTTACAAGGAGTAAAGAAACCTTTTGAGTGTAATGCATTTGGTACTTTGTGTACTCCTGAACATCCTTTAGGTGCTCCTATGGTTTCTTCTGAAGGAGCATGTGCTGCTTATTACAAATATAAGGTTAACAAAGTATAGGAGGTAGTATGGGATTTGAATGTCCTGCACCTATTAACTCTAGATCAAGTGAAAAAATAAGGTTAGGACATGGTGGTGGTGGAAGACTCACAAATAACCTTATAGAAAACGTTTTTAAACCAATTTTTTCT
>CALHTV010000149.1 GCA_938039765.1 uncultured Dictyoglomus sp.
ACGAGGTGTAGGGAAAATGGAAGAAAAAGAAATTATGGAAAAAGAAAACAATACTCAAATACAAACCCAGGAAATTTCTAAAGAAGACTGGGAAATAAAATACATAAGACTACAAGCAGAATTTGAGAATTTTCGTCAGAGACTCAGAAAAGAAAAAGAAGAAATTCAAGAAACAGCTAATGCAAGATTACTTAAAGAGATTATTGATATATTAGATAACTTCAATATGGCTCTTGAAACCATAAAACATACAAGAAAAAAAGACTCTATAATTGAGGGAATAAATATGATCTATAGACAGTTCCAATATCTATTAGAAAAGGAGGGAGTTGTGAAAATGGAAGTAATAGGAGCAACCTTTGATCCTAACTTCCATGAGGCAGTAGGAGTAGAAGAAGTAGAAGATGGCGAAGATAATATAATTGTTAAGGAGGTTCAGTCAGGATATTTATATAAAAACCGATTATTAAGACCTGCAAAGGTCATAGTCTCTAAAAAGATAGAAAAAAAGGAGGTAGAGAACAATGCCTAAAATAGTAGGAATCGATTTAGGAACTACAAACTCTCTTATTGCTTATTTAGAAGGAGGAAGACCTGTCATAATTCCTAACGCAGAAGGAAATAGGTTGACTCCTTCGGTTGTCGCCTTTACTAAGGATGGACAACTCCTTGTGGGAGAACCTGCTAAAAGGCAGGCTATTATTAATGCAGAAAGAACTATTAAATCTATAAAAAGACATATGGGAACAAATTATAAGGTAAAGATTGATGATAAAGAATATACTCCCCAAGAAATATCAGCAATGATCTTAAGAAAGCTAAAAAGAGATGCTGAAGCCTACTTAGGAGAACCTATAGAAAAAGCTGTCATTACAGTACCAGCTTACTTCTCCGATGCCCAAAGGCAAGCCACAAAGGATGCAGGTGCCATTGCAGGATTAGAGGTTGTAAGAATAATTAATGAGCCTACTGCTGCAGCCCTTGCCTATGGCCTTGATAAGGAAGGACATCAAAAAATATTAGTCTTTGATCTTGGCGGTGGCACCTTTGATGTATCTATTTTAGAAATTGGAGAGGGAGTATTCGAAGTTATCGCGACTGCTGGGAATAACAGACTTGGTGGGGATGATTTTGATGAAAGAATTGTAAACTGGCTCATAGAAATGTTTATGGAAGAGCATGGAATTAACTTAAGAGAAGATAAAACTGCTCTTCAGAGGCTCTTTGAGGCAGCAGAAAAGGCAAAAATTGAGCTTTCTTCAAAATTACAAACAGAAATTAATCTTCCCTTCATTGCAATGAAAGGAAATACTCCACTACATCTTTCTGCTGTGTTAACAAGAGCTAAATTTGAAGAATTAACCCGTGACCTAGTGGAAAAAACTAAGGAACCCACAGAGAGAGCCCTTTCTGATGCAGGTCTTTCTCCATCTCAAATTGATAAGATCATCTTAGTAGGTGGGGCTACAAGAATGCCCTGTATCCAAGAATGGATAAAGAAACACTTTGGAAAAGAGCCTCAAAGAAATGTTAACCCAGACGAAGCAGTAGCTCTTGGTGCTGCAATTCAAGCAGGAGTAATAGGCGGAGAAATTAGAGATATAGTTCTTGTAGATGTAACTCCCCTTTCCCTTGGAATTGAAACCTTAGGAGGAGTATTCACAAAGATTATAGAGAGAAATACTCCTATCCCAGTATCAAAGAGCCAAATATTTACCACAGCAGCCGATTATCAAACCAGTGTAGAAATTCATGTCCTTCAAGGGGAAAGAGCCCTTGCTAAAGATAATATTTCTCTCGGAAGGTTTATTTTAGACGGAATTCCACCTGCTCCAAGAGGAGTTCCTCAAATTGAAGTTACCTTTGATATAGATGTTAATGGAATTGTTCACGTCTCTGCTAAGGATAAGGCTACAGGAAAGGAGCAAAGAATAACCATTTCTAATGCCATAAGACTTAGCGAACAAGAAATTAAGAGAATGACTGAAGAAGCAAAAAGATTTGAAGAGGAAGATAGAAAGAGAAGAGAAGAAATTGAGACAAGGAACCAAGCAGAACATCTTATTTATACTGCAAGAAAAACTATAAAGGATTATGGAGATAGGGTAGGTAAAGATTTAGTTCAAAAAGTAGAAGATAAAATTAAGAATTTAGAAGAATTAATAAAACCTGAAAGAATTGATGTAGAAAAAGTAAGAAAAGGAATGGAGGAATTAACCCAAGCCCTTGGAGAGATAGGACAAGTTATGTATCAGACTGCAGGAAGCTCTACAAATCCTGGACAGGGTCAAACAGGTAGTGAAAATCCTGGAGGAAAAACTATAGACGGAGAATATAAGGTGAACTAATATGCCTACTAAAAAGGATTATTATGAAATCCTGGGTGTGCCCAAAAACGCCACCCAGGATGAAATAAAACAAGCTTACAGAAGATTAGTAAGGCAATACCATCCCGATCTAAATAAAGATCCATCAGCTCAAGAAAAATTTAAAGAGATAAACGAAGCTTATGAGGTTCTTTCAGATCCTCAAAAAAGAGCCCAATATGACCAGTTTGGACATGTGGGAGATTTTTCAGGATATGGAGATTTTCAGGGATGGCAAGGAGATTTTGATTTTGGAAACTTTGGAAGAACCTTTGAAGACATTTTTGAGGACTTTTTTGGAGATAGTATCTTTGGAGACCTTTTTGGAAGAAGAGAAAAAACAAGAACTGCGCCTAAAAAGGGTGCCGATTTAAGATATGATGTTTACATAACCCTTGAAGAGGCAGCTTTTGGTGGGAAAAAAGAAATCTTTGTAACAAGACTTGAAACCTGTGAAAGATGTAAAGGAATAGGAGCAGAACCTGGAACTTCTCCTATAA
This sequence comes from uncultured Dictyoglomus sp., assembly GCA_938039765.1. GTDB lineage: Bacteria > Dictyoglomota > Dictyoglomia > Dictyoglomales > Dictyoglomaceae > Dictyoglomus. The sequence goes on from CALHTV010000149.1 coordinate 2,867, forward strand.
AATGCGATCTGTGTAATGGCACAGGGCAAGTTAGAAATGCAAGGCAAACCCCCTTTGGACAGTTTGTACAGATAACTACCTGTCCCAAATGTCATGGAACAGGAAAATTCATCCCTAATCCATGTAAAGAATGTAATGGAACAGGTAAAGCAAGAAAGAAAAGAAAAATTGAGTTTAAAATACCCCAAGGAGTAGATGATGGATATGTAATAAGGCTTCCTGGAGAAGGAGAGCTAGGAGAAAATGGGGGTCCCAATGGAGATATCTACATTTATGTGCATATACAACCCCACAAAATCTTCAAAAGGGATGGACAGGATATATGGATGAATCTACCTCTCGATTATCTTATAGCCCTTTTGGGTGGAGAAATAGAGGTTCCTACTTTGGAAGGAAAGGAAAAAGTATATATAAATCCGGGAACTCAATCAGGAGATATTATAACCCTAAAGGGTAAAGGTATTCCATACCTAAATAGCTCCTCAAGAAGAGAGAATCAAAAAATTGTAGTAAATATTACAGTGCCAAAAAATTTATCCCCAAAAGAAAAAGAATTACTCCTTGAGATAGCAAAACTAAGAGGAATAAAGATTGAAAATAACAAAAGCTTTTTTGAGCAAATAAAGGATGCCTTTAAGAAATAATAAATCCAAATTTCTCA
>CALHTV010000150.1 GCA_938039765.1 uncultured Dictyoglomus sp.
CACTAGAAAAATATGATTGGTTAGAAAACTATTATGGAAAACTTATATCCCCTGATACTGATAAATACACTGCTTGGGCTGAACTAAAACTTACAGGAGGCTATTTTATAAGAGTTTTTGCAAATCAAAAAATTGAGCAGCCTATTCAAGCATGCCTATATATAGAAGAAGGAAATATAAGCCAGAATGTACATAACATAATAATCGTAGAAGAAAATGCAGAAGCCTTTGTAACTACTGGTTGTTTAACTCATCTAAAGGATCAACCAGGAGTTCATATTGGCATATCAGAATTTTACGTCAAGAAGGGTGCTAAACTTTACTTCACTATGATTCACAATTGGTCCGAAGAATTTCATGTTAGACCAAGGACGGGAGTACTCGTGGAAGAAGACGGGGTATTTATTAACAATTATATAAGTTTAAAACCTATAAAATCCATCCAAAGTTACCCCACAGTATATGTAAAAGAAAATGCTATAGCACGACTTTACAGCATAATTTACGGGAGAAAAAATTCCTATATTGATTTAGGAGGAAGAATTGTATTTGATGGGGAAAACTCAAAAGGAGAGGTAGTCTCAAGAATAATTGCTGATAATTCATCTAGAATTTATAGTCGGAGTGAACTTATAGGAAAAGTAAGAGGAGCAAGAGGTTTTTTAGATTGTAGAGGTATTATACTTAGTAAATCAGCTCAAATAGTAGCTATACCTATTTTAGATGCTCAACATCCTGAAGCTGAACTTTCTCATGAAGCAGCTATAGGACCTATTAATGAAGAAGAAATTGAATACCTTACCACTCGTGGATTTGATAAAGACGAGGCTATGTCTACTATTACTCGTGGATTTCTGAATCTTGAAATTCCTGGATTACCTAAAGTTGCTAAAGAACAAATTAGTTATACAGTAGCACAATTAGAGAAAGCTGGGCTATAATATGAGTAAATGGAAGAAAGTTTTAAATGTATTCTCAGGGAAAAACTTAAAGATTTAGGGCTAACTTTATATCCCTCTCAAGAGGAGAAATTTTTCCTTTACTATAAAGCGTTAAAAGATTGGAATAGAAAAATCAATTTAACTTCTCTTGAGGGGGAAGAGGAAATTATATTAAAACATTTTGTAGATTCCCTTTCTTGCCTCATACCTATTTCAGGAGAAAAAGTTGAAAAAATAATCGATATAGGAACGGGTGCAGGCTTTCCTGGAGTTCCACTAAAAATATTCAACCCTAATTATAAACTTACTCTTTTAGAGTCTCAAAAGAAGAAAATTTACTTCTTAGAAGAAATAGTTAAACTCTTAGAACTTTCAAATGTAGAAATAATATGGGACAGAGCTGAGAATTTAGGGAAAAACTTAGATTACAGAGAACAGTATGATCTTGTATTAGCGAGAGGTGTTGCAAAACCTAACATTGTCCTGGAATACGCTTTACCCTTTGCAAAAATAAATGGAATATTCTTAGGGCAAGCTACCCCTAAAAGCCTTGTAGAATGGGAAAATATGGATAAAATTGCTGAGATTCTAGGAGGAAGAATTGAAGAAAAGATACAGATTTCCTTTAATGATATTACGAGGATCTTTCTTAAAATAAGAAAAATTTCTAAAACTCCAGATAGGTATCCTCGAAGACCAGGAATACCCGAAAAAAGACCTTTAAATTCATAATTTTTATTGATATTTATAAACTCATTAACTAAAATAAATTAAGTCAAATTAACATCTTTTTAAGGAGGAAAGTAGATGGCATTAGAAATTAGAGAGGTACGTACTAAAAAGGAAAAAAAGGATTTTATAATGTTTCCTTTTGAACTCTATAAGAATGATCCTTTATGGGTTCCCCCTCTTATTTCAGAAATGAAAAGAATAGTTGAAGGTCCAGGTAGCCTTTTATTCCAAAGTGGTCCCCATACTTTCTTCAATGTCTATAGAGATGGAAAGATCGTAGGCAGAATTGCGGTAGGAATAGATGAAAAAATGAACAAACTAAGAAATAAAAATGAAGGATATATTACTCTATTCGAATGCATAAAAGACAAAGAAGTAGCCTTCAAACTATTAAGTACTGCAGAAGGTTGGCTGAAAAATAGAAACATTACAAAAATAACAGGCCCTGTCTCCCCAACAAATGGAGATGACTATAGAGGAATGCTTGTAGAAAATTTTGAAGATCCACCAGTAATTTATACCACCTACAATCCACCTTACTATTTAGATTTCTTCAAAGAATATGGATTTGAAAGTGAACATATTTTTGTGGCTTTCAGCTATGATTTAAAAAGACTTCCATTAGATGATTCTATAAAAGTAATAGAATATGCTAAAAAGAAGTATAACTTCTACACTAGAAAGGCAGATTATTCTAAAATTCCAAGCGAAGCAAAAATATTACAAAAAATTTTGGAAAGATCCCTAACTCCCTTAGAGTATGACTACCTTATACCTCCTACTGAAGAAGAGATGTTAGCTATAGCCAAAGATCTTGTTAAATTCATTCCTTCAGAGTTTGTACAAATAGCTTTCTCAGGTGAAACCCCTATTGGTTTTGCAGTAGCTATGCCTGACTATAATCAAATTCTTAAAAAATTGAATGGAAGGCTCTTTCCTCTAGGATGGCTAAAATTTCTATGGTATAAAAATAAAATTAATAGAGCACGAGTATTTCTACTCTTTGTAGTACCAGAGTTTCAATCAAAAGGCGTTCCTGCAGCTTTGTTTATTGAACTCCTAAAATATGCTCGAGCTAAAGGATATGTTTTTGCTGAGGGTTCAACTATAAATATAAATAACACGAAGATGTGTAAAGAGGCAGAAGGGGTAGGAGGAGTACTCTATAAAAAGTTTATAATATTTAAAAAGGAAATACATTAAAGAAGAAGGGAGGTGTAAGATTAAAAGTTTTTTATTGACTTTATTTCTTTTTTGTTTATACTTTATAGTGAACTTATTAA
>CALHTV010000151.1 GCA_938039765.1 uncultured Dictyoglomus sp.
CAATTTTTTTAAAGGATGATTTTGAAAGATTCATTTCTAAAAGGGGGGTAGAAATTGAAAAACTCTAAAGGTTGTATCATATGGGGAAAAGAGTCCTTTCTTTACTCTTTCCCTGAACCTCATCCTATGAATAGGAAAAGACTGGAAAGTTTTGGTTTAGCCTTTAAGGAACAAAAAAACAATGGAGATATAGAGGCTCCTAAAATTTGTAGTTATGAAGATTTACTTCTTTTCCATACTAAAGATTATGTAGAGTTAGTGGTTAATAAGTCTAAGACAGGAGAAGGATTTTTAGATTACGGAGATACACCTGCTTTTTTAGGATGTTTTGAGGCTGCATCGTATGTGGTAGGATCTACGCTAAAAGGGGTAGATCTTATAATGGAGGGAAGATATAAACGAGTTTTTGTTCCTATGGCTGGTCTTCATCATGCAAGAAGAAATACTGCAGCAGGTTTTTGTATATTTAATGATATTGGTGTTGCTATTGAATATTTGAGGAAAAGATATGGTGTAAAAGATATTCTTTATGTAGATATAGATGCTCATCATGGAGATGGTGTTTTTTACGAATATGTAAAGGATCCTAATGTGTATATAGCTGATATTCATGAAGATGGCAGATTTTTATATCCTGGTACAGGTAAAAGGGAAGAGAGAGGAGAAGGAAATGCTTTTGGTACAAAACTTAATATTCCTCTGCTTCCAGGGGCTTCGGATGATGAATTGTTATTTGCTTTTGAAGAAGTAAAGAATTTTGCTTGGGAATTTAAGATAGAATTTATTGTATTACAAGCAGGAGTAGATGGCTTAGCAGGAGATCCTATAACTCATCTAAACTATAGCATAGAGGGTTATGGAAAATTTGTAAAAAATATGGTTGAACTGTCCTCTGAAATATGTGGGGGAAAGATTCTCATATTAGGTGGAGGAGGCTATAATCCAGAAAATACAAAAAAGGGATGGTTAATGATATGGAGTATAATTAATGAGTAGATAAAAAGAAAAGGAGGAAAAAGAATTATGCTTCTTGAAAAAATTACAAGGGACTATATGACTGCTTTAAAGAATAAAGAGAGTTTTAAAGTAGAAGTTTTAAGTACTTTGAGGTCTGCTATAAAGTATCGAGAGATAGAATTAAGAGAAAAAGGAAAGGAATTGGATGATCAAGAGGTAATAGGTGTAATAAAAAAGGAGATCAAGAAAAGAAAAGAAGCTATAGAGATGTATAAGCAAGGAGGAAGAGCTGACTTAGTAGAAAAAGAAGAGAAAGAACTTGCTATTTTACAAGAATATGTTCCTCAAGGCCTATCTGAGGAGGAATTAAAGAGTAGGATCAAAGAAATTATTGAAAGAGTTGGAGCAAGTACAGTTAAAGATATGGGTAAAGTGATGAAAGAAGCCATGAATGAATTGAGAGGTTTGGCAGAGGGAGAAGAAATAAAGAAGGTAGTAGAAGAACTTTTGAAGGGTGAATGAAGTATAATCTTCATGTGGTTCTCATAGAACCTCAAATACCTTATAACACTGGTAATATTGGAAGATTATGTGTAGCTACTAATTCTAAACTTCATTTAGTGGGTAAATTAGGTTTTTCTTTAAATGATAAGTATTTAAAAAGGGCTGGGCTTGATTATTGGTCTCTCTTGGATTATGCAGTATATAAAAATTGGAACGACTTTTTAGAAAAAAACAATGGGGCAAGATTTATTTTTGTAGAATCTCCCGCTTTTAAACTCTATACAGAGGTGGAATATAAAGAAGGAGATTATTTAATTTTTGGTTCAGAAGATCAAGGTATACCTCAATATATAATTGAAAAATATTGGGAACATTCTGTTACGATACCTATGTTTGGTCCTGTAAGATCTTTAAACTTATCTAATTCGGTAGCTATTGTGTTATACGAAGCTTTGAGACAAATTAAAAAGTTTTAGTATAATATTGTCTATGGGAAAAAGAAGACCTAAAAATATATGGGAAATATTTAATTTTACCTTTGCTCTTGGAACAGGACTTTTAGGTTCTCTTTTGGTAGGTATTTTTATTGGCCATTATTTAGATAAGCTCTTCAATACTTCGCCTGTTTTTCTTTTAGCTTTTACAATTCTTGGAATATGGGTGGGATTTCGTGATATCTTTAGATTTCTTCGGTAAACACAAGAAGATTGCCTTTATAGTAATATTGATAGGCCTTATATTATGGTTAATATATCCTGCTATATCTGCTTTGACTTTTGGGTTAAGCGGGAGTATAATTTCTTTTTGTTGGTTAGAGCAGGATATTAAAAAGTATGGAATAAAGGGATATAATAGGAGTATAATAAAAAGATATGGAATTTTAATAATATTATTTTTATTAAGTATAAGAGCAAAACTTTTAGGAGTTTTGCTCTTCTTATTAGGGTATATAATAGGACAATGGTATATGATTATAAGAATATGGAGAAAATAAAAGATGGAGCAGGAACCTGAAATAGGACCTAGGATTGTGGGTGAAATATTAGGAATTCCTATTACAAATACTTTTATTTCTCTCCAAATAATTTCTATATTTGTGCTTCTTTTGGCTTTTTGGTTTAGTTCTAAACCTAAGGAAACTCTTACTACTAAACAAAATATAGTGGAAACCCTTATTGAGATGTTTAAAAGATATCTTAGTGGTTTTCTTGAGGAGCATATAGTTGAAAAATATTTTCCATTTTTTATTACTCTCTTTTCTTTTATCCTTCTTTCTAACTGGTCTGGTTTTATTCCTGGTTTTCCTTCTCCTACTTCTGACATTAATGTGACTATCGGGCTTGCCGTTGGTACTATTTTGTATATTCAGTATGTGGCTTTTAAGGAAAGGGGAATAGAATATTTTAAGAGTTTTATTTCGCCCTCTATTCTATTTCTTCCTATTAATCTTCTTGAACAGATAACACGTCCTGTTTCCTTAGCTTTAAGGCTTTTTGGAAATATATCAGGAGAGCATATTGTTCTTGGAATTATATCTTTACTTGCTCCTCTTATTGTTCCTGTACCTATAATGGCCTTAAATATGTTTATGGGATTTATTCAAGCTTTTATATTTACGAGTCTTAGCGCTGCATATTTTGCAACAGCTTTAGAAGAGTAGAAGGAGGTAGTAGTTATGCTCGGATGGGTTATTATTGTTTCTATTATAACAGCAGGTCTTTCTGTGGCTTTGGTGGGTATGAATGCTACTAAAGCTCAGGGCAATGCAGCTGCAAGTGCCTTTGAAAGTGTAGCTCGTCAGCCAGAAGCGGGGGATCAAATAAATCGTATGTTACTTTTTGCTTTAGCTTTTATCGAAACTATAATGATTTTTACATTGACCATATCCTTAATTTTGTTATTTGCTAATCCTCTTTTGGGTAAGTTATCCTAAACTTTAAAAAGAAGGCGAAGGGTTATGTTTTCTTTCAACTTTTTGACTATTATCTCTTCAATAGTTAACCTTTTAGCTCTTGCTTGGCTTGTTAAGAGATATTTTTTAGGTGCGATTATTCGTATAATGAATGAGCGAAGAAAGAAAATAGAGTCTGCAATGGAGGAAGCTGAAAGAAAATTGCAAGAAGCAGAAGAACTAAGAAAACAAAGAAAAGCACAACTTGCTCAGGCAAGAGAGGAGGCAGGAAAAATTATTCAAGAAGCTGTTGAAACTGCAGAGAAAATGAGAAGAGAGATCACTGCAAAAGCTGAAGAAGAGGCAGAAAGAATAATAGTAAAAGCTCATGAGTTATCAAGAGCTGAGAAAAAGAGAGTTTTAGAAACGGCCAAGAAAGAGGTTCTTTCTCTTTCTAGGTTAATAATAAAGGAGTTTTTTAAGAGATTTTTACCTAGAGAAGCAGAAGAGCTTCTTGTAGCTCAATTTGTAGAGAACTTAAGTTCGGTACTTTCTACTATTCAAGTTAATGAAATAGATGAAATAAAATTTATGACTCCTGACAATATTAGTTCTCAGCTTAAGAAAAAAATAGAGGAAAAGTTAAGAACTTTAATTCGGGGAAATTGGTCTCTTTCTTTTGAAATAGATCCAACTATTGGACTTGGTTTTAAGATGTTTGTTGGAGAATTTTTGGTAGATTCCTCATTGGATTATCACCTCTCTCAGATTTATAGCTACATAAGAGAGGTTGAAAACATATGAGAGAGGAATTATTAGGACTTCCTATAGACTTAATAGAGAAAAAGATTAAAGAATATAATTTTTCTCCACGGTTATCGAACATTGGCTATGTAAAAGGTGTAGGAGATGGGGTTGCTGAGATTAGTCTTCTAAATTTTGCCTTTGTAGGAGAATTAGTAGTATTTGAGTCTGGGATTGAGGGAATGGTCTTAAGTTTAAAAGAAAATTCTGTAGGAGTTATTCTTTTTGGTAAGGATGAATATATAAAAGAGGGAGACATAGTTTATTCTACAAGAAAGATTTTACAGGTTCCTACAGGAAATGGATTTTTAGGTAGAGTGATAGATCCTTTAGGAAATCCTATAGATAATGGAGGAATAATCTTTCCTGAGACTTATATGCCTATTGATCAGGAAGCTCCAAGTATTTTCGATAGAGATCCGGTAAAGGAGCCTTTATATACTGGAATAAGGACTATCGATGCTTTAATACCTATAGGTCATGGACAAAGAGAATTAATCTTAGGGGATAGACAAACAGGAAAAACCACAATCGCTATTGATACTATAATCAATCAGAGAAATTATGGTACTATATGTATCTATGTTGCTATAGCTCAAAAAAGAACAAATATAGCTAGAATTGTTCAGACTTTAAGAGAGTATAATGCTTTGTCTAATACTATCATTATTGCCACTTTTCCTGACGATCCTCCTGCTTTGAGATATGTTGCTCCTATGGCAGGATGTGCCATGGGAGAATATTTTATGAGGCAAGGTGAGAAAGTACTTGTGGTTTATGATGATCTTTCTAAACATGCAAATACTTATAGAGAAGTAGCTTTACTTTTAAAAAGGGTACCAGGAAGAGAAGCTTATCCAGGAGATATATTCTATTTACATGCTCATCTTTTAGAGAGAGCTGCAAAACTAAGTAAAAAAATTGGTGGTGGATCCTTGACTGCTTTACCAATTGCAGAAACACTAGCGGGAGAAATAGCTACATATATTCCTACAAACCTTATATCTATAACTGATGGACAAATATACTTGGATGCCTCCTTATTTAATTTAGGAGTTAGACCTGCCATAAATGTAGGACTTTCAGTATCAAGGGTGGGAGGTTCTGCTCAACCAAAGGGAATGAGACAAGTGGCAGGAAGATTAAGATTAGATCTTGCTCAGTATAGAGAATATGCTATGTTTCTTGAATTTGGTACAGAGCTGGATATGGCTACTAAGAAAAAAATTGAAAGAGGAAAGAGAGTAGAGGAACTCCTTAAGCAGGATG
>CALHTV010000152.1 GCA_938039765.1 uncultured Dictyoglomus sp.
GCTTTGCGATATAGATATCTTCCTATGATGGGAAGAACTCATGGTATGCATGCTGAGCCAATAACTCTAGGTTTTAAATTTTTAAGTTGGTGGATGGAATTAAAGAGGGATTTAGAGAGATTGAGAAGAGCAAAAGAAAATATAAGCTATGGTAAATTTTCAGGGGTGGTAGGAACTCTTGCTCATTTATCACCTGAAATTGAAGAAGAGGCCTGTAAAATATTGGGGCTGAAAGCAGAACCTGTTGCTACACAAGTTATTCCTAGGGATAGACATGCTGAGGTTATTTATGCCCTTGCAATGATAGCTTCTACTTGTGAGAGAATTGCGTTAGAGATTAGACATCTTCAAAGAACAGAGGTGGGAGAACTGGAAGAACCTTTCAGAGAGAGGCAAAAAGGCTCCTCTGCCATGCCTCATAAAAGAAATCCGGTATTATCAGAGAGAATTTGTGGGCTCTCTAGGGTTATAAGAGGATATATGAGCTCAGCTTTAGAGAATATACCTCTATGGCATGAAAGAGATATTAGCCATTCTTCGGTAGAGAGAGTTATTTTTCCTGATGCTACATCTTTAACTGACTATATTTTGAATTTACTTATTAATATTGTTAAGGATTTAAGGGTTAATGAAGAAAAAATTAAGGAAAATATGAAGATAAATTACAGAATTTATTATTCTCAGAATTTATTGCTCTCTCTTACAGAAAAGGGCGTTTTAAGAGATATTGCTTATTCTTGGGTTCAGGAGAACGCTTTTAAAGCCTTAAGCGAAAAGAGAGATTTCATGGATGTAGTTATGGAAGATGATAGAATAAAAAAATACTTATCTCAGGAAGAAATAGAAAAATGTTTTTCTCCTGAAATATTCTTAAAAAATATAGATGCTGTATTTGAGAGATCTGGAATAAAGGAGAGTTAAAAAGTAAAGGAGGATAAACAGTGAAAAAATGGACTGTTATTCTTGAAATATTTTTAAAGGATGGGATATTTGATCCTCAAGGAAAAACGATAAAGGATGCTTTGCATAATTTAGGGTTTAAAGAAGTAGAAGAGGTAAGGATGGGAAAAGTTTTAAAGATAGACATTTATGGTGATAATAAAAATGAAGTTTTTGAAAAGATAAAGAAAATGAGCGAAATTTTTTTAGCTAATCCTGTTACTGAAGATTTTAATATAAGGGTGGAAGAAGAATGAAAGTTGGAATTGTGATTTTCCCAGGAACTAATTGTGACATGGATACTTATCATGCTTTAAAAATCGTAGGTTTAAAACCTGTGTATTTATGGCATAAAGAACATGATTTAAAAGATGTAGACCTAGTTATTCTTCCAGGAGGATTTTCTTATGGGGATTATCTTAGAGCAGGAGCAATAGCTAGGTTTTCTCCTATTATGAGGGAAGTGGTTGATTTTGCTAATAAAGGTGGTTATGTTTTAGGCATTTGTAATGGTTTCCAAATTCTTCTAGAAGCGGGTCTTTTACCAGGAGCAATGCTTCCTAATATTACTAATTCTTTTATATGTAAAGAGGTTTATCTTGAAGTTCTAAACAATAACAATTTCTTTTTGAGAAGATATTCTAAAGGGGAGATTATAAAAATGCCTATTGCTCACAAAGAAGGAAGATATTATATTTCTCAAAAGGAGTTGGAAGAATTAAAAGAAAATAATCAGATTGTATTAAAATATTTTGGAGAAAATCCCAATGGTTCTATAGAAAGTATTGCTGGAATTATAAATAAAAGAGGAAATGTTATGGGTATGATGCCTCATCCTGAAAGAGCTGTAGAGCTATTTTTAGGAAGTCAATCAGGTATAAACCTTTTTTTATCCTTTTTAGATGAGGAGTGAAAATATGGGAGTTTTTGGGCTAAGAGAGGAAGAGATAAAACATGCAATAAAAGTTTTGGGACGAGAACCTAACGATCTAGAATGGTCTGTAATTTCTGTTATTTGGTCTGAACATTGTAGTTATAAGCACTCACGAAAATATTTAAAAGAATTTTTGACAAAAGCTGAATGGGTAGAACAAGGTCCTGGCGAGAATGCAGGAATTATTAATTTGGGAGATGGTTATAGGATAGTTTTTAAAATAGAAAGTCATAACCATCCTTCAGCTGTTGAGCCATTTCAAGGAGCTGCTACTGGGGTAGGTGGGATAGTTAGGGATATTTTAGCACTAGGCGCAAGACCTATTGCTTTATTAGATTCTTTAAGATTTGGACCACTCAATAAGGGTAGGAATAAATATCTATTTGAAGGAGTTGTAGGAGGTATTAGTTTTTACGGAAATTGTATAGGAGTACCTGTAGTAGGTGGTGAAATTGTTTTCGAAGAGTGTTATTCTTCAAATCCTTTAGTTAATGTAATGTGTATTGGTTTATTAACTCCGGATCAGAAATCTTATAGAGGGAGAGCTGAAGGGGAGGGAAATTTATTACTTTTAGTAGGAGCAAAAACTGGAAGAGATGGCTTACAAGGAGCAAGTTTTGCGTCTGAAAAACTTGATGAAGAAGTACATAAGAAAAGACCATCAGTCCAAGTAGGTGATCCTTTTTTAGGGAAATTATTAATAGAAGCCTGCTTAGAAGCAGCATCTTTAGATGGTATTATAGGGATACAAGATTTAGGGGCAGCTGGATTGGTTAGTGCTTTATCGGAATCAGCACGAAGAGGCAAAAGTGGGGTAGAGTTGATATTAGATAATGTTCCCCAAAGAGAAGAAAATATGTCTGCGGAAGAGATTCTTCTTTCGGAATCTCAAGAACGGATGCTTTTAGTGGTAAGGCCAGAGAAGATCGATAAGGTGATAGAAGTATTTAGAAAGTGGGATCTAGAAGCAAGTATAATAGGAAAGGTAATCTCCAAAGAAAGATTTGTGGTTTATTTTAAAGGTGAAAAAATAGTTGATCTTCCTACTGAGCTTCTTGTTGAGGGATCTTTAATTTTTGATCCTCCCTATACTCCCTATGAGGTTCCTTCGATTTCTTCTGATCTTTATAATTCTATTAAAGAGGAACATATTGCTAACTTTGTAGAAGTTTTAGTAGAAGATTTATTAATAAAAGAGAGCATATATAGGAAGTATGATTACTCAGTCCAAACTAATACAATACTTCCTCCAGGCCTAGGAGATTCTGCTGTATTAAGGATAAAAGGTACGAATAAAGGGATTGCTATTACTACCGATGGCAATGGAAGATATTGTTATCTGGATCCAAGAAAAGGAGCGATATATTCAGTAGCTGAGGCTTGTAGAAATATTCTTTGTGTAGGTGGTAGACCATTAGGGATTACTGATGGTTTAAATTTTGGTGATCCTAGTGATCCTAAAGTTTTCTATCAGTTCAGGGAGGTTGTAAAAGGAATAAACTTAGCTTCAAGAGTGTTAGAGATACCTGTGGTTAGTGGAAATGTAAGTTTCTATAATGGACAAGGTGAAAATACTATTTATCCTACTCCTATAATTGGTATGGTAGGGATATTAGAGGATATTAACTATTTAATTACACCAGGTTTTAAAAAACCTGGTAATTTGGTCTATCTTATTGGTGATCTTTCTTGGTTATCCTTAGGAGGATCTAGATTTATAAAGGATATTTTTAATAAAGTGGTAGGAGATGTTCCTTGGGTAGATTTAATTTGGGAGCGAAAATTAAAACTCTTTTGGGAAGAAATAAGAAAAGAAAAAGGAATTTTATTATCTGCTCATGATGTAAGCGAAGGGGGACTTTTAGCAACATTTTTAGAGATGGCTTTTTGGGGAAATAGAGGAGTGAGGGTAGATCTTCCTGATGATAAGATTGAGTATTTAGTAGGTGAAGGTTCTGGAATAGTGGTAGAGGTTGAAAGAGAAGGAGAGAGAGAATTCTTAGAGAGGCTTGGTAAATATGCTCTTAAAGCAATTAAAATTGGAGAGGTTACGGATAATGAATTTGTAATTTCGCCCTATATTAAGACTACTTTGTCAGAGCTCTTCAAAAGAAGGTGAAATTAGTGGGATTAAGAGAAGAATGTGGAGTTATAGGGGTTTTCTCTCCTAATAATAAACAGGCAAGCTTTATTGCTTATAGAGGGCTTTTAAGGCTGCAACATAGAGGACAGGAGAGTGCTGGGATTGTTACTTTTTCCGGGAATGAACACCACATATATAAAGACTTTGGACTTGTCTCTCAAGTTTTCAATGAAGAAATATTAAAAAAGTTAAAGGGTAAAATAGCAGTAGGCCATGTAAGATATTCTACTTCTGGAAAAACTCTTTTTGAGAATATCCAACCTTTTTTAGTAAACCTACCAAGATATGGATATATATCTCTTGCTCATAATGGTCATATAGCTAATG
>CALHTV010000153.1 GCA_938039765.1 uncultured Dictyoglomus sp.
GTAGGAGTGATTCTAGAGACTATTAAGTCTCTAGAAGCCCAGATGATAATGAAGAGTTATGAGGGGTTTTTAAGATGAGGAAGATAATAATTTTTTTAGGACCTCCAGGTGCAGGTAAAGGAACCCATGCTAAAGAAGTAAGTCAAATATTAAATATTCCTCATATTTCTACTGGAGATATTTTTAGAGAAGCTGTTAAAACTCAAACAGAACTTGGGGTTAAAGTTAAAGAATATCTAGATGCCGGAAAATTAGTTCCAGATGAGTTAGTATGGGCTGTTGTAAGGGATAGACTAGAAAAAGAAGACTGTAAAGATGGTTTTATTTTAGATGGTTTTCCGAGGACTATTCCTCAAGCAGAGATGTTAGATAATTATTTAAAGGAGAAGAAAACTACACCCAAAGTCGTTTATCTCGATGTTTCTGACGAACTTGTAATAAGGAGGCTTTCTTCAAGGAGGGTATGCAAAAACTGTGGAGCAATATATAATTTAATTTCTATGCCTCCTAAGAAGGATGGAATTTGTGACATCTGTGGTGGAGAATTATACCAGAGGAGTGATGATCAACCAGAAGTTATAAAACATAGATTAGAAACTTATTATAATGAGACTCAACCTCTTATAGATTACTATAAAAACAAAAATTATATGCATACTATAGATGCAGAAGGAGAAAGAGAAGAGGTGTTAAAAAAGATACTAAAGGTGATTGAGGAATGAGTATAGAACTTAAAACTAAAGAAGATATTGAGATAATGAGAAAAGGAGGAAAGATTCTAGCCAAAATCTTTAAAGAAATAGAAAATGAACTAAAAGATGGAATTACAACTTATGAATTAGCAAGAAAAGTAGAACAACTAATGGAAAAATATCAAGTAAGATCTGCCTTTAAAGGTTATAGAGGATATCCAGAAGTCATTTGTGTTTCAATAAATGAAGAAGTGGTTCATGGAATACCAAGCAAAGATAAGTATATAAGATCGGGAGATATAGTTAGTATAGATATAGGTATTGAATATAAAGGTTTCTTTTTAGATGCTGCAAAAACTTACGCAATAGGTGAGGTTTCTCCTTTAGCAATGGAACTTTTGAAGGTCACAGAAGAAGCTTTATGGAAGGGAATAGAAAAAGCAAAACCTGGAGCAAGGCTTTCAGATATTTCTTGGGCTATACAGGAGCATGTAGAAAAACATGGGTTTAATGTAATTAGAGATTTTGTTGGGCATGGTATTGGTCGAAGGTTACATGAGCCTCCTAATGTTCTTAATTATGGTCCTCCAGGTATGGGACCAATATTAGCTGAGGGGGTAGTTATTGCTATAGAACCTATGGTTGTAACAGGAAGTTTTGAAGTAAGGATTTTAGAGAATGGTTGGACTGCTGTAACTGTAGACGGTAGCTTATCGGCGCATTTTGAGCATACTGTAGCAATAACTAAAAATGGACCTATAATATTGACAAGTGATTGATTTTTGGAGGGCCATATATGGATAAAAAGGAGAAAGAAGTAATAGAGGTCGTAGGTACAGTAAAGGAGGCCTTGCCAAATGCAACTTTTAAAGTACAATTAGATAATGGACTTGAAATTTTAGCATATATCTCTGGTAAGATGCGTATGAATTTTATTAGAGTAATGCCTGGGGATAGGGTTAAAGTTGAATTGTCTATATATGACCTTACCAAAGGTAGAATTATATATAGATTTACCAATAAGGAGGGCACTAGAGATGAAAGTTAGAGCATCAGTAAAGAAGATATGTGAAAAATGTAAGATAGTTCGAAGAGGTGGGCGTGTTTTTGTAATATGTGAAAATCCTAGGCATAAGCAGAAACAAGGATAGGAGGTGTTCCTTAAATGGCACGTATTGCAGGAGTTGATCTACCTAACAACAAAAAAATAGAGATAGCCTTGACATATATCTATGGGATTGGACGTAGCACCAGTAAAAAAATACTTCAGGCTACAGGGGTTGATCCTAATAAAAGAGTTAAGGATTTAACTGAAGAAGAGATTAGTAAATTAAGAGAAGAAATTGAAAATAATTATAAAGTTGAGGGAGATTTGAGACAAGAAGTTGCAGCAAATATAAGAAGACTTATTGAAATTGGCTGTTATAGAGGAATCAGGCACAAGAGAGGTCTACCAGTTAGAGGTCAAAGAACACGTTGTAATGCACGTACAAGGAAAGGTCCGAGGAAAACTGTTGGGGCAAAGAGAAAAGAAAAATAAAATTTTATTATTTGGGAGGGAAAATAAATAAATGGCTAAAAGAAAGAGAACACGAGGACCTAAAAAAGAGAAAAAGTTAGTACCTGTTGGAGTTGCTCATATTAATTCTACTTTTAACAATACTATAGTTACTATTACAGATCCTGAAGGAAATGTTTTAACTTGGGGTAGTGGTGGAACTGCTGGATTTAAAGGAACAAAAAAGGGTACTCCTTTTGCAGCTCAACTTGCAGCTGAAATGGCAGCTAAGAAGGCTATTTCTGAATATGGGATGAAAAGAGTAGATGTATTAGTTAAGGGACCAGGACCCGGAAGAGAGACAGCAATCAGAGCTTTGCAGGCTGCTGGTTTGGAAATTTCACTTATAAAGGACGTAACACCTATTCCTCATAATGGGTGTCGTCCCCCACGTAGGAGAAGAGTGTAATTGTTAAAAAGGAGGAGAGAAGATGGCAAGATATACAGGACCTGATTGTCGTTTATGCAGAAGAGAAGGAATGAAATTATTTTTAAAAGGGACAAAGTGTTTTTCCGAGAAATGTCCTTTTGAAAGAAGATCTTATGCTCCTGGTCAACATGGTAGAGTTCAAAGAAAGCTAACAGAATATGGATTAAGATTAAGAGAAAAGCAAAAGGCAAAGAGAATATATGGAGTATTAGAAAGACAGTTTAGAAGGTATTTTGAGATAGCATCTAAAGGAAAGGGAGTGACAGGGGAAAGGTTGTTACAACTTTTGGAAACACGTCTTGATAATGTAGTTTATAGATTAGGTTGGGCATTGTCTCGTGATCAAGCGAGGCAAATAGTTTCTCACGGGAAAATTGCTGTAAATGGTAAGAGAGTAAATATTCCCTCCTATAATGTAAAACCAGGGGATACTGTAGAATTAATTGATAAAGACCTGCTTCCTGTTCAAGAGGCAATAGAAACCTTTGGAAATAGAAATGTCCCTTCATGGTTAGAGTTAGATAAAGAGAATTTTAAGGCAAAAGTTTTAAGACTACCTAAGAGAGAGGAAATCGATACTCCTATTCAAGAGCAGTTAATTGTTGAGTTTTATTCGAGATAATTTCTGCTTCTTATGTGGTTAGTTTAAGGAGGTAGATAAATTGATAGAGGAAAATGTAAAAGTGATTATTGAGAAAAGAACAGATGATTATGGTCGCTTTATAGTTGAGCCTCTAGAAAGAGGATATGGTTGGACTATTGGAAATGCTTTAAGAAGAATACTTCTTTCTTCTATTGAGGGTGCTGCTGTTGTTTCAGTCAAAATAGAAGGAGTGAGACATGAGCTGGAGGTTTTACCAGGATTAAAGGAAGAAATATTAGAAATCCTGATGAACTTAAAGAGGTTGGTAGTAAAAATTGAAGACAATAATTCTCATATATTAGAACTTGATGTCAAAGGACCTAAGGTTGTAACTGCCGCAGATTTTGTTGTACCTGCAAATGTGAAAATAATTAATCCTGAATTAGTAATAGCAACGATAGTAGATGAAGTTCCTTTTCATATGGAAGTGGAAGTAAGGAAAGGGAAAGGATATGTCACTGCAGAAGAAAATAAAGATCCACATCAACCTATTGGTGTTTTAGTGCTGGATTCAATTTTTTCTCCTGTTAAGAAGGTAAGTTATAATGTTGAGAAAACAAGGGTAGGTAGAAGAACGGATTTAGATAGGTTAGTATTGGATATATGGACTAATGGATCTATTACTCCAGAGGAAGCTTTTAGAGAGGCATCTAAAATTCTTATGGAGTACTTTAAGCTTC
>CALHTV010000154.1 GCA_938039765.1 uncultured Dictyoglomus sp.
ATCTTTAATTAAAGGATAAATATTAAACCACTCAACCCTTCTATCTCGAGTTAAAATCTCAAAAACAAGTTTATAATTTGGCGAAATCTTATTTAGATGATCAGCCCATTTCTTTCTAAAATCCTTTTCATTCTCTCTTTCAAGAGTAAAGATAAAGTATCTCCAAAAAGTATAGGTCCAAAATAAATTCAAATTCTCATCAATTCTTAAAAGATTTCTATTTTCTCTTAATTTTTCTATAAGCCTTAATGTTTTTGCCTCTCCATAGGGAGAATTTAAGATTACATCTCTTGTGGGTTTCAAACCATCAAATAGTAGCCCTACATTTTTTTCTTCCTCGGATAGATTTGACACGTTTATAAAAAGGAAAACTAAATCTCCCAAATACTCCATTAAGTCAATATCCTTAGAGACATCAACAAGGATACGAAGAGGATCGAGATTAAGTTTATTAACTGGAGCTTTTTCTTCAGGATAAAAAGCAAAATTTCCTTCTTTCCATAAAGCAAGATGTAATATGGCATCCTCATCCTCGCAATTACTGGCTTTGATGTGCTTTATTTTTCCATCTTCAAAATAAACATCTGTCTTTATTTTATCTCTAGTAAGTTGTAGCCTTCCTGTTTTTCTACTAAAAGATAAAATCTCCATTACCTCCCACAAAGAGATACTCCTTAAATCTCCATTCAAACTCATAGCCAATTCTCCTTTCTATTTTTCTATTTATAAAAAGGGGAAAGACATAGAGGTCTTTCCCCTTTTTAGATTATATCATAAAAAATAAATCAGTTTCAGAATTAATTAAAACACTCTCCGTAATACTTTGCAAAAAGATCAAAGAGTTCAGGAGTTATTTTAAAGCCCTTCTTTCCTTCTACTATCACAAGATCATCAATATAAAACTCAAGATTTACATTCTTTGGAGCTTCAACATATAAAGTTAAATCTTCAATAGAAACACCTGCTGGAATTTCATAGCTTCCAGAAAGTTCTACCCATTTTCCACCAGGAATTTCCATCTCGTGTTTTATCCAATCATATTGAGTTGAAGAATCAGTATTGTATTTCCTTTGCATAGTAAGTCCTATATGTTGAGGAAGTTCGTTCTTATGCATTACCCAAAGAGAAATACTATATACTTTCCCTGGCTTTAGTAAATCTTTTAGTTGAATTTGAGTTCCATGCCATCCACTACTTCTTCCTTTAATGTACAAACTATATTTACCTGTATGAGCTTCTTTATCAGTGACAAGAATAGACACTCCTTCCCCCCTTGCAACCCATTTTTCACTCTCTCCAGTTTCAAAGGTCGTTATAATAACAGCCCCTGCAATTTCAGGAACTTCAGCAACTTTAGTTTCGACTTTAACTTCAGGCAAAACTGCAGTCTTAGTCTCCGTTGGCGCACATCCTGCTGCAACTCCCAAAATAGAAAGTAGGATCAAAAAAACTAAAAATCTCTTATACATTATTCATATTCCTCCTTATGCCAAATTTCGTTAAAAATAACATAGGAGGAAGAGTTTTAAACTCTTCCTCCTATTTTTTATCTATTACTGCTTAAAAAAGAATTGCTCTGGGAAAGAATTCAACTCTGATCTAAATGGGTCGTCCCATAAGAGTCCATCCTTTACATTCCTTAGGTTATTCTTTGCAATAACAAGTTGTGGAACCCCACCAACAGTACCAATGATCCAAATATTCTTCCTGTGAAGAGCTATAATTTGTCTTATAATAGAATCTCTCTTTCTTGCATCAATAGTCTTATTAAACTCATCCCAAAGCTCATAAATCTTTCTAATATCTCCTGTAGGCTCTTCTCCCTCTTGTCCTTTAGTCCAGTACCACCTTGCATAAAGTGGAGCCCATGGTCCATCAGTCCAAGTTCCTAAAAGCCTTCCACCGCCAATAGCTACATTACTCATCCTATCCATTACCCATACACCAATCTCAATATCTCCAGAATTACATTGAGTAGTATATAGGCTTCTTTCAACTTGCTTTATTATAGTCTTTATTCCAATTGCCTCCCAATAGCTCTTGATAAGCTCCATAGTGCTCATATTGGCACTTCCTGGATAAGTGGTAAAGCTTATTATAAGCTCAATAGGTTTTCCATCTGGACCAAGCCTAAATCCATCCTTTCCAACTTTCAAACCCATACTATCTAATATTCTCTTAGCTCTTGCTGGGTCGTATTGAGCATAGGCTTGAGCCCAAGCTTTATCATAATAAGCAGAACCTGGTGGGATTGCAGCCTGCATAGGTACTCCAAGCCCAAAGAATAGTATTTTGTTTATTTCTTCTCTGTTTATTGCAAGAGATAATGCTTGTCTAAACCTTACATCTTGGAAGAGTTTTCTCTTTACCGGATCTTTGACATTCTGGTTCAAAAAGATAGCTGGATCAGCTCCTGTTCCTGTTCTCCATACTAATACCCTATATTTTCCTTTATCTTTATTTTGCATAAATAGAGTGTAGTTTGGTAATCTCATATGCCGAGCTTGGAAATCAATTTCTCCTGCAATTGCCTTCATATTGATCATTTCTGCATCGCTTACTAGATAGTGTACTACTCTATCAATATATGGAAGCTGGTTGCCTTCAGTATCTACAACTGGATAATATGGATTCCTCTCCATTACAAATACAGGTTCGTTAGGACTCTTGCTTACCACCTTCCAGGGAGACATTGTTGGTAGATCAGGATTTTGTATATAATCAATCATAAATTGGAATAACTCATACCACTTATTAAAGCCTTTTTGTTTAGCCAAGGCCTCTAGTTTGTCTTTTGGTGTATATTTAGGATGGAATTGCATTAAGTAATGCTTTGGAGCGTAGAAAGCAAAAGAACCTTTAGAGTTGTCAATATACCATCCTTGAGTAGGAAAGGTATATATAAACATTGGGTTGGGATTTTTAAATTCAATTCTGAAAGTATAATCATCTACTTTTACAAATTTTGCTCTAACCCCATCTTGTACAAATCCTGCTGGAAAAGTTGGTGTTAATTCTTCATTACCAATTACATCTTCATACCAGAAAATAACGTCATCCACAGTCATCGGGTGTCCATCAGACCATTTCAAACCTTCTCTTAACTTAAATGTAAATATCCTTCCATCTTTAGAAACTGTGTATTTTTCGACAAGCCATGGAAGGATTGTTTTGCTGTCAGAAGCCCATCTCATTAGGTTGTTAGCATCATAGCAAATCTTGGCAATTCCCCATCTATCTCCAGGTCCTAACCATGCTCTTCTCAAAGTTCCTCCATAAACTCCGATCTCTTCAAAAGGTTTAACCACAATAGGATTCTTAGGCAATCTTTGCTCCACAGGTGGTAACTTTCCTTGTTTAACAAGAGCTGCAGTCATTGGAGATTCGTTATACTTCTTTTGGCCTACAATAATATTCCCAAAAACTAGCAGAAGAACTATGAGGAAACATATTAATTTAGAAAGCTTCATATAACTTCCCCCCTTAAGTTATTGGAATTCCCTTTAAGGACAACTCTTTAGCAAAATGGCAAGCTACAAGATGCCCATTTCCAATATCTATTAATTCAGGTCTCACCTCCTTACAGAGATCTTTTGCATAATTACATCTTGGATGGAAATAACATCCACTAGGTGGATTAGAAGCATCAGGTACCTCACCAACCAGAAGTATTCTCTTCGTTTTCATTCTAGGATCAGGTTTAGGAACTGCGGAAAGAAGAGCTTCTGTATAGGGATGTTTTGGTTTTTCAAATAGTTCTTCTGTTTTTGCCAATTCTACAATTTTTCCCACATACATCACGGCTACCCTATCACAAATATGCTCTACAACCCCAAGATCATGAGAGATGAAGAGGTAAGTTAGCCTAAATTCTTCTTGGAGATCCTTCAATAGATTAAGGACTTGAGCTTGAATTGAAACATCAAGGGCAGAAACAGGTTCATCACATATAACCAGCTTAGGATTTAGGGCTAAAGCTCTGGCAATACTTATTCTCTGTCTTTGTCCTCCTGAAAAAGCATGAGGATATCTCTTCATATACTCTGGTCTTAATCCTACTTTTCTCATTAAATCCGCTACCCTATCATCAAGCTCTTTTCCCTTTGCAATCCCGTTTACCAATAACGGCTCTCCTATTATATCTCTTACAGTCATTCTAGGATTTAAGGATTTAAAAGGATCTTGAAAAACCATCTGCATATATCTTCTTACATTTTTTAATTCTTTACTGGATAGTTTAGCTACATTTATATCTAAGCCATCTATGTGTAAAATCACATCTCCATCTGTAGGATCATATGCCCTCAAAATTACTTTACCTGTCGTAGTCTTTCCACAACCTGACTCTCCAACAAGTCCTAATGTTTCTCCTTCTCTTATAAAAAAGCTTATATCATCTACAGCTTTTACCGTTGCTACTTGCTTCCTGAAGAAGCCTTTTGTTATAGGAAAATATTTTTTTAAATTTTTTACTTCTAACAAGATATTATTCATCTTTCTTCACCTCTCCATAAAGTAAGCAACTTACTTTATGTCCTGGTTTCACCTCTACCAGATTAGGAACTCTCACATCACAAATGCCTTTAATAAATTCTGGACATCTTGGGTGGAAAGAACAACCTGTGGGAAGATTGTAGGGATCAGGAACAATTCCCTTTATAGCTTTTAGTCTGCCTTTAACTCTCTTTCCTACTTTAGGAACAGATTCTAATAAGGCTTTAGTATATGGGTGAAGAGGATTATAAAAAATCTCTTCAACAGAAGCACTCTCAACAATCTTACCTAAGTACATTACTATAACTTCTTCTGTCATTTCTGCAATTACTCCTAAATTATGAGTAATCATCATAACAGCCATTCCAAATTGCCTCTGCAGTTCTTTAAGAAGCTCAAGAATTTGAGCTTGAATAGTTACATCTAAATTAGTAGTAGGCTCATCAGCTATAAGTAACCTAGGTCTGCAGGAAAGAGCCATAGCTATCATTGCTCTTTGTAACATTCCGCCACTAAACTGGTGGGGATATTCATCAATCCTAAGTTCTGGTCTTGGAATACCTGCTATTCTCATAAGTTCAATAGCGGATTCTCTTGCTGCTTTTTTATCTAATTTTTGATGAAGCATTATAGCTTCAATAATTTGCTCCCCTACAGTATGAACAGGCGAGAAAGAAGCTCCAGGTTCTTGGAATATCATTGATATCTCTTTACCTCTTATACTTCTTATCTCATCACCTTTAGGATCAAGTTTAACTATATCAATGACTTCTCCATCTCTATACAATAAAATCTCTCCTTGAATCTTACTTCTCGGTCCAGTAAGCTTTAGAATAGATAGAGCTGTAACACTTTTTCCACATCCTGACTCTCCTACGACTCCGAGAGTTTTTCCAGGCTTAACTTCAAAACTTATTCCATCAACGGCTTTCACTATTCCTTCGTCTAAGACAAAATATGTTCTTAAATCTTTTATCTCTAATAATTTATCCATTTTCCATCCTCCTTATTTCGCATAAGGATCAGCAGCATCTCTTAAACCATCCCCAACAAAATTGAAAGAAAGAACAACCAAGATCACAAAAATAACTGGAAGTAATAACCACGGAGCTAAAGCTACAGTTCTAAAATTCTGAGCATCTTGTATTAAAACACCCCAACTTATAGCAGGAGGTCTTATTCCTAATCCTAAAAAGCTAAGAGAAGTTTCTCCTATTATCATCCCAGGAATAGAGAGGGTTAGAGAAGCAATAATATGGCTTAAAAAGGAAGGAAGTAAGTGTCTAAATATAATTCTTCTTTCGCTTGCCCCAGCAAGTTTTGCTGCAGTAACAAAGTCTTCTTCACGCAAAGACAAAAACTTACTTCGAACTTCCCTTGCTAATCCTGTCCATCCTATAAAGGACAGTATTATAGAGATAGAAAAATAAACTTTTACGGGAGACCAATTAGCAGGAACAGCTGCAGAAAGAGCCATCCATAAAGGCAGAGTAGGTATGCTTCTTAGTATCTCTATAATTCTTTGGATAATTAAATCAAAAATTCCTCCAAAATACCCTGAAATTCCTCCAATGATAATTCCAAAAAGAAAGCTAAGAAAGATCCCTACAAGTCCTACTGTTGTAGAAATACGTGTTCCATATATTACCCTAGAAAAGACATCCCTTCCTAAACTATCAGTTCCAAACAAAAATATATGTCCATCCCCCTCAACTCCAAATAAATGAATATTAGTTTTAATCAGTCCTAAAAGTTTATACTCATGTCCTCGAACGAAGAATTTAATTGGATATTTTTTACTCTTATCCTCTACATATATTCTTCTAAGAGTGATGGGATCTATTTCCATTTTATATCCATAAACAAAAGGTCTCAAATGAAAACCAGTTTCATCTATAAAATGAATTCTTTGAGGAGGAGCCAACACATATCTCACATCATATTTATAAGGATCATTAGGGGCAAAAAATTCACAAAAAGCAGCAATAATATAAAAGATAATAAGAACTATACCCCCTGCAACAGCAAGTTTATTTCTCTTAAACCTCCACCACATTAATTTCCATTGAGAAGCTACATATATCTTTTCTTCTTTTTCAGCAAAAACCTCTTCTATAAACTCTTCTCTCTTCTCCATTTCTGCCATCTATTAAACCCTCCTTTACTCATACCTTACCCGAGGATCTACCCAGGCGAGGAGAAGGTCTGATATTAAAGTACCAATCATTGTTAAAAAACTTAACATAAGGAGAAATGCTCCTGCCAAATACATATCTTGATTTCTGAGAGATTCTAAAAGTAATGGACCTGAGGTAGGAAGATTCAAAACAATTGCTGTAATTTCAGCCCCAGAAACTAAAAAAGGTAAAGACCATCCCACTGTACTTATAAAAGGAATCATTGCTACTCTTAACGGATATTTAAATACTACTTTCCATTCCTTTAGTCCTTTTGCCCTAGCAGTAAGAACATAAGGTTTATTAAGTTCATCTAAGAGATTTGCCCTTAAAGTTCTTATCATTCCTGCTGTGTTTGCTAAGCCAATGATAACTACAGGAACCCATATGTGCTTAAGCATATCTAGGAATTTTTCAAAACTCCATGGGGCTTCTAAATATTTAGGTGAGAAAAGCCCAGTTAGATTCTGGCCAAAATAGGCATAAGCTACCCATAACAAAATTAAAGCTACCATAAAAGCAGGCACCGAAAGCCCTATATATCCCAAGAAAGTAAAGAGATAATCCCCAAAGGAATATTGATGAGTAGCAGAATAAGTTCCAATAATAAAACCTACTATCCAAATAAATAAAAGGGTAAATAAAGAGATAACAAAGGTAATAGCAATTCTTTCTCCTATAAGTTCACTAACAGGTCTATTATAGAGAAGAGATCTTCCAAAATCACCATGTAAAGCATTCCAAATCCAAAGAAAGTACTGCTCCCAAATTGGTCTATCAAGGCCGTATTGTTTCTTTAAAGCCTCTATAGTTTCTAAATTTACTGATTCACCACTTGCTGCAAGTTGAGCAATGTAGGAAGTTAAAAAATCTCCAGGAGGAAGTTGTATAACCACAAAAACAATTATAGATACAAAGAAAAGAGTGAGTAACATGTATAAAAGCCTTCTTATGAGATATTCCTTCACCTTTTTATCCTCCTTTTCCTAAGGGAAAATTTCGAAAATTTTTAAAAACCCCCTAAAATGATAAAACCATTTTCTAATCGTTTTTCTTATAATATACGACATTTTTCATAAAAAATCAACATTTCTTTAATAATTTCATCGTTAAAC
>CALHTV010000155.1 GCA_938039765.1 uncultured Dictyoglomus sp.
ATTTTACTAAAAAATTATAACTATTTAAAGTATTCCTTTCCCTTTCTCCAAATATTCTTTCAATTCATTATTAAAATCTTGGGACAAAATCTCATCTAAAACTTCTAAAACCTGTTCATAAGATCTTGTTCTTGGATCTCTGATAAGAATTTCTTCTAATACTTTTTTATCTCTTGAAAGAAAACCTTCTAATGACCATTCCATTCTTAATATTCTAGGCAATAGATAAAAGATCTTAATTCTATGAGTTAAATCAGGTTCAATTTTTTCGTAATGTATACCATTCTTATCAACCCAAACGGGCACTTCTACGACTACATCATCTGGAATCTTAGTAATTACCCCCTTATTAGGCACATTTAATATTAATCTTACCCTCTCACCACCTGTAATACCATTTATAAAGTGTACATGCTGTTCTCCACTAAGCTTCTCCTTATTGAACACTTCTGGCCAAATTTTTGATAATTCAATATTATTATCTCTCTCCAACTCTTTAGCTAGTTCAATCATCCTCTTCCTGCCCATTCTTAATAACTCATGAAACCTCGGTCTCTCAATCTCATTATCTATTCCCCCAAATTTTCCAAGCCATTTCTTTTTTGTCTCTAAATTATAGTTATACTTCCATGTTCCATTTCTACAAGTATCTCCGATAGGAAGCATTCCATAAAATCTATACATGTCTATAGCTGCAGGACTTAACTGAAGATCCCAAGGACTTTTGGAATCCCACTTATAAGCTTCTTCTTCTATCCATTTATCAAGTAGGGGATAAGCATTTTGGCCTTTATATAAAAATCTATTGAGGAATATTCCATGATTTACTCCAGCAACCTGCCAATCCACATTCTCAGGCTCTAAACCCAAAGTGTTAAAAACTTCATATGCTCCCTGAAATCCATGACATATGCCTATAACATTTATATCAGTATTTCTACTCAAAAACTGAGTTATCTCAAAAACAGGATTCGCAGTTTGTAAAAGCCAAGCTGAGGGTGCATATTTTTTTATACATTGAGCTATATCAAGAGCAAGCTTTAAATCATAGTATGAGATTAAAACATAGGTATATGTGGAAACCATATTCAATTCTTGAGTATCAATTCCCCTATAATATCCATGCTTTTCTCCTATTTTAGTTATAAGATCATATTTTATAAAACCATCTTCATGCCCATTAGGGTATGGAAGAGCAGTATTTATAACAAAGTCTGCTCCTTCTATTCCCTCTTCTAATTTCTTGGTTTTTTCAAAAGTTAAATCCGCCTCCAATTCTTCAACATACTTCTTAGCTAGGGTATAAGAAGCATTCAATCTTTCCTCATGGACATCTACCAGCGATATAGTTGTTCCTTTTAAACGTGGTGTTTTAGCTATATCACCTATAATCTGTAGGGAAAACCTAATGCTTCCTGCTCCCACAATAGTTATTTTCATATATTTTACCCCCTTTCTCGAGATTTAAGAAAACGTTTATTATTTAAATTCAATATACTTACTTATTGATAGTTATTCAAGATAAAAATGAAAATATGTTATATAATAAAGGCTACTAAAGGAGGTAAACAAGAAAATGCTTATTTGGGATAATGATTATTCAAAGTTAATATCTTATATTAAAGAACAAAAAGAGAAACCTATGCTTATTGCTGACCAGAATACATACAAAGCCTGTGGAAAGGATATTATTAAAAAACTTAACAAAGAAAAAATTAATTACGATTTACTCATACTTCCTAAAAACGCCCATGCCGATGAAAAACATCTCTGCAAAGTGCTCTTAAATACTAACTATAACTCTCTCATAGTTTCCATAGGCTCAGGAAGTTTAACCGATATAGCAAGATACATCTCCTTTAAACTGAATCTAAAATTTGTCTCCGTTCCAACAGCCCCCTCCATGGATGGCTATGCTTCTTCAGTTGCAGCACTAACTATTGAAGGCTTAAAGACAACAGTAAATGCAAAAACTCCTGAGAAAATATTTGCTAACTTAAAGGTACTTAAAGATTCACCTGATATTCTGAAAAAGGCTGGATTTGGCGATCTTATAGGTAAATTTACCGCTCTAACAGATTGGAAACTTGCTCATATTCTTATAGATGAGCCACTAAATCAAGAAGTGTATGAGGAAATGTATATTGCTTGTAATACTACTCTAAAAAATATAAGAAAAGAGGATTTTGAAAAACTTCTCTTAGAAGCCCTTATAAAATCTGGGGAATTGATAGCTATAGTAGGAAATTCAAGGCCTGCATCTGGAGCAGAACATCATATAGCTCATTATTTAGAGTTCTTAGGCTATGACCTTTTCCATGGAATTAAAGTTGGGCTTGCTACCATATATGTGATAAAGCTCTATGAAAAACTTTTAAACATAGACTTAGATAGAATTGATAAGTACTTAAATTATCAAATAGACGTTAAATTATGGAAAGAAGAAATCAAAAGATATTTTCCTAGAATTTATAAAAGAGTTATTGAAGAAAATTTAAATAAAATGAAACAGTTTAATGATTTATCATTTCGTCAAAGTCTACTTGAAAAAATCAAAAAAAATAAAGACAAAATATATCATTTGGCTCAAGAACTTGTAAATAAAAAAGAAGAAATCTTTAGAGCTTATCAAGATATTAATTTTTCTGTAAATCCTAAGGACTGGAATATAAGGGAGGAGGATATTAAAACTGCAATCCAATACTCTCTCTATATAAGGGATAGATTTACTATCCTTACTTTATACCAATTTTTAGGAATTTTGAAAAATGATAAAAAACTTATATAATATTGTTAAGAAATATAACTTAATCGAAGGAGAATTTTTATTTTGAGAAAAAAGATAGGAATTATTGTAAATTACCTATATGAGAATTATCAATTAAAGGTTCTAAATGGAATTTATAACACTGCCAAAAGACTTAACACTGATATCTTCGTATTTGTAGGAGGAAATTTATATCAGGAAGACATAGAAAATAAACAAAGAAACAAAATTTATAAATTAATATCAGAAGAAAATATCCATGGACTCATTATAATGGGATTAGTGCTAGGTTATAACATTTCAAAGAGTAAAGTGCTTGATTTTTACAACCAATATATAAATCAGAT
>CALHTV010000156.1 GCA_938039765.1 uncultured Dictyoglomus sp.
TATCGAGGATTCTGAGGGTTTATATAATGAACTTTTTCTTTTCTATTTTTCTGAAGGTACACACACTATTAGGTTTGTTTCTATAAAGGAACCTATGGTGATTGATTATATTAAAATATTTAACCAAAAAGATATCCCCTCTTATGAGGATTATATTAAAGAACATAATAGAGGTTTTTCTCTTAAAAATGTATTTTTAAAGATTCAAGCAGAAAAAGCTTATTTAAAGTCTGAACCTACTCTTTGCCCTATCTCTGATAGAAGTAATCCTCTTAACGAGCCTTATGATGCGAGAAGAAAAGTATTGAACATTATTGGTGGATATAATTGGAGATCAGCTGGACAATGGATTGAGTGGAAATTTGAAGTACCTCAAGATGGTCTATACAAAATTGGGATAAAATTTAGGCAAAATTCTAATCCAGGAATTCCATCTGAAAGAACCCTATATATAGATGGAAGAATTCCCTTTAAGGAAGCGAAAAATATTAAGTTTAGATATGATACAAAATGGCAATTCAAATATCTTGGAGATGGTAAGGAAGATTATCTTTTCTATTTCTCTAAAGGTGAGCATTACATAAGATTAAAAGTAGCCTATGAAAGTGTAGCCGAAATAATTAGAAATATATTACAGTGTTCCATTGATTTATCTCAGTTATATACTAAAATTGTAATGATTACTTCTCCTAATCCTGATCCATATAGGGATTATCTATTGGAACAGAATATTCCTGATCTTATCTCTATCTTAGAAAAGAATGCGAAGATTCTAAGAGAAAATGCTGAAAAACTGAAAAAAATAGGTGGAAACAAAGTTAGTGAGGCTGCTACTTTAGAAAGGGTAGCCATTCAGTTAGAAGGAATGGCAAGAGAGCCAGAAACTATAGCTCAAAGACTTCAAAGATATAGAGATAACTTATCTGCTTTGTCAGCATGGATTCTTGCTATTAGAGAGCAACCTTTAGATATAGACTATATGGTAGTAACTTCACCTGATGGTGCAATTCCAAGGATAAATCCTAATATTTTTGAGACGGTTTTTGATGGAATAAAGAAATTTTTAATTTCTTTTATAGAAGATTACAATATGATAGGCACTGTTTACGACAAAAAGAAAGCAATAAATGTATGGGTACAGATGGGAAGAGATCAGGCAGAGACTCTTAAAATGCTTATTGATACCGACTTCACGCCTAAGACTGGTATAGGTGTCAATCTAAATATTGTGACTACCGAAGCTGCTCTATTATTTTCTGTGGCTTCTAAAGAAAATCCCCCAGATGTGGCTTTAAACGTTCCCAGAGGTTTAGCGGTGGATTATGGGATAAGAGGAGCTCTTGTTGATGTTTCGAAACTGCCAGGGTTTAAAGAATTGAAAAAGAGTTTTGCTCCATATGCACTCATCCCTTATAGTTTTGGTGGAAAGGTTTATGGATTACCAATGACCCAAGATTTCCCAATAATGTTTTATAGAGTTGATATATTAGGTCGTCTTAATATTCCTATACCAAATACTTGGGATGAGCTTTACAAAACAATAGCTAAACTCCAAAGTTATAATCTACAATTTGCAGCGGGCACTGGAGGTACTAGCTTTGATATGTTTAATATGCTTCTCTTGCAAAGGGGTGGAAAATACTATACTGATGATGGAAAAAGATGCTTGTTGAATAATGAAGAAGGTGTAGATGCTTTTAGGGAGTGGACTAATTTATATGTATTATATGGTATTCCACTGTATTACGATTTCTTTAACAGATTTAGGACTGGTGAAATGCCATTAGGAATTGCACCTTACACCATGTATAACCAGTTTAAAGTTGCAGCCCCTGAAATAAGTGGACTTTGGAGTATTGCTCCTGTACCTGGAAGAAGAAAAAGTGATGGAAGTATAGATAGAAGTGTTGCTGGTGGAGGCAATGCAGTATTGATTTTTGCTCAATCTCAAAAAATAAATGAGGCTTGGGAATTTGTAAGGTGGTGGCTTTCTACGGATATACAAGCAAGGTTTGGTAGAGAATTAGAAGCAGTATTAGGTGCTGGTGCAAGATATAATACAGCAAATATAGAAGCTATGAGTTATTTACCTTGGCCTTCAGCAGATTACAAAATTCTGTCAACTCAGTGGAGATATTTAAAAGAAATTCCTAATGTCCCTGGAAGCTATTATGTCTCTCGACACTTAGATAATGCCTTTAGAGAAGTGGTAATGTTGGGAGAAATTCCTAGAGAGGCTATTGAGAAGTATACAAGAGAAATTAACAAAGAGATCGATAGAAAACGAGAGGAATTTGGTTTGGAGTTAGCAAAAGAGTGAGCTGGAGGAGTTTAAGATGAAGAGAAAACTTGAAAATTTATGGAGGGAGATTAAGAGGAATAGAGAATCTTATTTTTTGCTTCTTCCTTATTTTCTTTTGTTTTTTACTTTTGTGGTAATACCTGTTATAGTTGGTGCTGTTTTGAGTTTTACTAACTATAACATCATTCAAATGCCAAGGTTTATAGGATGGAGTAATTATAAAAGACTATTCTTAGAGGACGATGTATTTTTAATTGCTTTACAAAATACCTTTAAATTTGCTTTAATAACTGGACCCATAAGTTATTTTGCTTGTCTATTTTTTGCATGGTTAATTAATGAGTTACCTCCTAAGATAAGATCAATTTTAACTCTCCTATATTATGCACCTGCTTTGTCTTCTGCTGTATTCTTTATTTGGACGTATATTTTCTCTGGAGATGTATATGGGCTTTTAAATGGCTTTCTCATGAATCTTGGGATAATAAAGGAACCAGTTTATTGGCTTCAGGATTCAAGAATTAATTTATATGTATTAATGGTAATTCAATTATGGATGAGTTTGGGTACAAGCTTTTTAGCTTTCATAGCTGGTTTTCAGACTATTGATAAATCTTTATATGAAGCAGGAGCGGTAGATGGGATTAGGAATAGATGGCAGGAACTTTGGTATATAACTCTTCCTTCTATGAAGCCTCAACTTATATTTGGAGCTATTATGCAGGTAACAGCTTCTTTTGCAGTAGCAGATATTTCGGCACAACTTATTGGTTTTCCAAGTCCTCTATATTCTGCTCATACTATTGTTTTACATATGTGGGATTATGGAAGTATAAGGTATGAGATGGGATATGCATCTGCTATTGCAGTTATATTATTTTTGATTACTGTAAGTATCAACCAAGGGGTGCGAAAGATAATTAGGCCAGATTAAAAAGTTTCTCAATATTGTTCTACTTGAGGAGGTTTAGCTTTTGAGATGAAAAGAAAAATTAATAGGTCATTATGGGGAAATGTGATTGTGATAGCTGTATTAACAATCGTGGCTATATTTATGGCTTTGCCATTAGTGTATTCCATAATGAATGCTTTTAAACCATTAGATGAGTTGTTTCTATTTCCACCTAGGTTATTTGTAAGAAGACCAACTTTAAAAAACTTTACTGATCTTTTTTATTTGATGAGTACCTCTTTTGTTCCTTTTTCGAGATATTTATTTAATAGTATTTTTATAAGTTTTTTGAGTACTTTAGGACATGTAATGATTGCTTCTATGGCAGCTTATCCTCTGGCAAAACATAAATTTCCAGGAAGTAAATTTCTATTTAATTTAGTAGTGTTTTCTCTTATGTTTTCAGGTTATGTTACCAATATCCCAAGGTTTATAATTATGGCAAAATTGAGACTTTTAGATACATATTTTTCTTTAATTCTTCCTTATATTGGAGCTACTTTAGGTTTGTTCTTGATGAAACAATTTATGGAACAAATTCCAGATTCTTATATTGAATCTGCAAGAATAGATGGTGCTAATGAATTTAAAATATGGTGGCATGTAGTAATGCCAAATGTTAAACCTGCTTGGCTTACTCTTATACTTTTTGCTTTTAGAGATACATGGAATGATACTTATACTCCTGCTCTCTACCTACATAATGAGGCAATGAAACCTTTTTCCTTAGCTTTGACCTATATTCAACAAGGTGGCTTTGTAAGAGCAGGTGCAGCGGCGGCAGCAGCTGTGCTTATGATGCTTCCCTCTTTAATAATATTTATTCTTACTCAAAGTAATGTGGTGGAAACTATGAAATCTGCTGGAATTAAGGAGTAAGGCTTATGAAAAAGGTAAAATTGGGGGCTAAATTTCTTTTTCTCTTATTTTTGATTAATATTACTTTTGCTGCTATACCTTACTATACCTACATTTATAACGAAAGAAGGAGACCCGTTCCTTCTCTTCCAGGTTTTGAACCAGAGAAAATTATCTCGGGGGATGTTTTAGGCTTAGACTCTGGATTTTCTGCTCCCGAAGATTTATTTATAGACAAAACTAATGGAGATATTTATATTGCAGACACAGGTAATAATAGAATTGTAGTTATAGACAAAAATTATAGATTAAAAGAGATAATAGACAAATTTGTTAATAACTCTAAAGAATACACCTTTAATGCTCCTACAGGTTTATTCATAACTCGTGATGGAAAGATCTATATAGCAGATTCTAAAAATTCAAGAGTTATAGTTTTAAACAAGGATAGGAGTTTAGATTTTATAATTGGGAGACCTGTAGGTGATGTTATTAAGAGTGATTTTGTTTATGTTCCTAAAAAAGTGGCAGTGGATAATTTAGGAAGGGTGTATGTAGTAGCAGAAAATGTTGTGGAAGGTTTGATTCAATTTAGTCCTACAGGTAATTTTGAGAGATTTTTTGGAAGTAATAGGGTAGAGGTTAATCCTATAGAACTATTCTGGAGAAGAGTTCTTACCAGAAAACAAAGAGCTCAGATGGTTTTATTTATTCCAATAGAATATCGGAATGTTACAGCAGATAAGGATGGATTTATATATGGGTGTGTAAGGGCTTGGTATGATCAAATAAAGAGATTAAATGCTTTAGGGGACAATATTATAAAACAAGAAGGTCGTACTGGAAATATGTATGGAGATCTCTATTTCGGGTTTACTGTCAGGGGAGAAATTGTAGATATAGCTGTTGATAATTCAGAGAATCTTTATGTTTTAGATGGTAGAGTAGGAAGAATTTTTGTGTATAACACTTTGGGAGATTTTCTATTTGTAGCTGGAGACATAGGAAATCAACTTGGAACTTTTCAATATCCTACGGCTATTGATGTATATGGAGATAAAGTTTTTGTATTAGATGAGAATAAAGGGACTATAACCGTATTTAAACCTACTTATTTTGGAGACCTTGTTTTGCAAGCAAATAGTTATTATGTTCAAGGATACTATGGGAAGGCTGCTGAAATTTGGAAAGAGGTAGTTAAGCTTGATGCTAATTATGACTTAGCATATATAGGATTGGGAAAAAACTTTTTACACGAGGAAAAATATAAAGAGGCTATGATTAATTTTAGATTAGGTTTTTATCCTAATGGTTATTCAAAAGCTTTAAGGGGTTTTCGAATTGAATATATGAGAAAGAATTTTGCTAAAATAATGAACTCAATTATTATTTTAATTTTAATTATATATTTAACCATAAAATACTTTGGAAAGAGTTTTAAAAGGTCTTATGAAAAATTTAGTAAGATTCATCCTTTGTTTGATACTGTAATGTTTGTATTTTATGTTATTCTTCATCCTTTTGATGGTTTTTATGAATTGAGAAGGAAAAAAGAATCTCTTAAAGCTTCCTTAATTCTTTTAGGTTTTATTATATTTTCTTTTATTGTTAAAAGAATTATGACAGCTTTTCATTTTAATCCTTATAGGCCTGAAGAATTAAATATCTTTCTTGAAGTAGGGAGAGTACTAATTCCCATTTTAGCATGGGTAGTCATAAATTGGTCTGTTACTACTATAATGGACGGTAAAGCAAAAATGAAAGAAATCTTCATAATGACTGTATATAGCATATTCCCTTTGGCTCTTCTTTATTTACCCCAAACTCTATTAAGTCATATTTTTACTTTAGATGAAGCAGCTTTTTATTATCTTTTTGATACAGTTGGAAGTTTATGGGCTTTGTGGGTAATTTTTGCAGGTATGATGGAATTGCAGGAGTATTCCTTGAGTAAGGCCATAGGGACATCTTTAGTAACTTTAGCTGGTATTATTTTTGCCATGTTTATAGGAATGGTCTTTTTTGCCACAATTCAACAATTTATCAGATTTGTTTATATGATTTATTTAGAAATTAAATATATGCTTGGATAAAAAGGAGGAGAAAATGGTTGTAGCTTTGAATAAGAGTATAAGGATATTTGTTATAGCTCTTATTTTGGTGGTCATTGTTTTGCATATTCCTGTTTATAGTCAAAATGAAAATTTTAAAGTTATAACTAAAAATGAAAGATACTCTATGTTATTTAACGAGAAAACAGCAGAGGTTGCCATAAAAGATAATCTTTCTGGAAAAGTTTTTCGCCAATTTCCTGAGGATTGGGAGCAGGACTTTTCTATGGGGGTGACAAAATTTAGTATACCTTCTCATATAGTTTTAGAAATGGCCGATGAAGAGGCAAAGATTTCTGTTTACAATACCTATGCTTTGGGAGTTATGAGGGGAAACTATAAGCATAGAATTATAAAAGATGGATTAAGAATAGATTATGAATTTCCTACACAAGGGATAAGTATTTCTATTGAGTTTTTGTTAACCTCCTATGGTTTTAAGGTGAGAATTCCTATAGATTCAATTAAAGAAGAAGGAGACATGAAGATTAATAGAATATGGGTTTTACCATACTTTATATATGGAAGTAAGAAGGATAATGGATATCTCATTATACCTGATGGTTCAGGGGCTTTAGTGAGTTTTGATCATAAAGTGGGTAATGAAAGAGGTTTTGAACTTCCTATTTATGGTCATGATTATGGATTACCTTTATATGATATGCCTCCTAAGACCGAAGGTGTCAGAGTACCTCTTTACGGAGTAAAGAGAGGAAATTTGGGGGTTTTAGGGGTTATAGAAAGTGGAGATTATGATGCTAGTATAGCATGTTTTATGGCAGGTAATGCTACTTCTTATTATAGGGTTTATCCTATTTTTAATTATAGAAAAATTCATAAATTCTTACTCTATGAAAGAGAAGCTTCTACAGGACAAGCAGGAGAAGTGGTTGATGTTTTAGTAAGTAAGTTTTCACCTTATACTTTGAAGAATGATATTGTGATAAATTACTTTTTGTTTGTTGATGATGATGTTAATTATTCTTCTATGATTAGAGTTTATAGAAATTATTTACTGACTAATGGCTACCTTACTAAAAGAATAGAAAAAACCACAGATATTCCCTTTAATTTAGTAATCATAAACAGCATTAACATAAAGACTACCAAATTAGGTATTCCTGTTGTTGATCTCTTTCCCTTGACTACCTTTGAAGAGACAATAAAAATATTGGAGGAATTTAAGAAAAGAGGAATTAACAATATAAACCTTATCCTTAAAGGATATCAACCCGGTGGATATATGAATAAAATAACAAATGGGGTAAAATTCGAATCCAAGATAGGTGGAAATAAAGGTTTTAGAAAACTATTAGAGTATTGCCAAAAAAATAATATATCCCTTACCCTTACAGCTGAAATTATTGAAGTGCATAGTTCTGGGAATGGTTTTTCTCCATCACGAGATGGCAATAGATACTTGAATAATGGACTTGCTTTTATGTATAAGTGGGATCCTGTTATTAAGAAAAAGAATAGAGATTATGACCCTTGGTTTATTGTACTCCCAAGCAAGGTTCCTTTATATCTTAATAATTTCCTTAAAGGTTTAGAGACATACAATGTGAGAAGTCTACTAATAGAGAGTATGGGAGATTTTATTTATTCTCAAAATAAACTGTCAAAAGTATTATCTCGAGAAGAAGTGGCTAGTTTATGGAAGGAAAATTTGTCAAAAAATAGTGCTAAGTTTAGTTTTATTTTTACTTCAGGTAATTTTTATGTTATTCCTTATAGTTCTTTAATTTTAGACATGCCTTTGGATTCAAGTAATTTTTCCATAGAGTCTGAAAGTATTCCTTTATATCAAATGTTACTTCATGGATATATTCCATATAGTGGAAGACCTGGAAATCTAAGAGAGAGTCAAAAAAAGGAATTTTTGAAGATGGTAGAATATGGGGCCTTGCCTTATTACATGCTCATTTATAAAGATTCTTCTTATTTTAAGAAGAGCATTTTTAATGAGATGGTAAGTTCTAGTTATAAAGATTGGATTGAACAAGCCGTAAAAGAATATAAAATTTTGAAAGATTTATATCTAAATATTTATCATGTTCCTATGAAATCTCATATTAGGTTAAAAGATGGAATTTATAGAGTCGAATATGAAAATGGAACTGAGGTTGTAGTCAATTATACTAAGAATTTATTTAAATATAAGAACAAAACTGTAAAGGGAGAAGATTTTGTTTTCTTCTCAGGAAAGAATTAGGAGGCTTTAGACTATGAAAAACAAGAAAAAGTTAAAAACCTTAGCTCAGAGGCAAGCAAGAATAGGAAGGCTTTTTGTGTATCCTTGGCTTGTGGGTTTTTTAATATTTTTTGCTTGGCCTTTTATACAATCTCTTATTTTCTCTTTTAGTCAATTAGATGTTTCTCCTGAAGGTTATAAACTTATATTTGTAGGGTTTAGGAATTTTATTAAGGCCTTAAGAGAAGATCCTAACTTTATTAGATATTTGTTTACGGAGATTGGAAATATATTTGTTAATATTCCCTTAATAATAATGTTTTCTCTTTTTATAGCTATACTTTTGAACCAGAAATTTAAGGGAAGAACTATAGTGAGAGCAATCTTTTTCCTGCCTGTTGTAGTGATGTCAGGTGCTTTGTTGTATGTTTTGGAAAGTAACTCATTAGAACAATTCAATATAGGTGCTCAATCTGGAATGGCTCTTTCTAACTCTCCTTTTCTTAGGGGCATAGATTTCAGATTGTTTCTAGTACGCATAATGGGTAATATTCCTTTTCTTATGCCTATTATCAATGCTATAGATAGAATCTATGAAATTATATGGAAGTCGGGGGTTCAGATTTTAATATTCTTGGCAGGTTTACAATCTATTCCTCCTTCTCTTTATGAAGTAGCTCATGTTGAGGGAGCAACATCTTGGGAGATTTTTTGGAAGATAACTTTGCCTATGATATCTCCAATTATTTTGGTGAATGTAATATATACAGTTATTGACTCTTTTACTGATTATAGTAATGATGTTTTGAGATATATATTAGAGGTTGCTTTTAGACAGTTAAACCACGGTTATAGTGCTGCTATTGCTTGGCTTTACTTTTTAATAATTGGAGTAGTCTTGCTTGTGATTATATGGGTAATTTCAAAAAGAGTATTTTATATGAACGAGTAAAGGGGGCTTTTAGATGCTTAAGTATAGAAAGGAAGAATCCATATTAATTTTGAAACATAAGCTCTATGGTTGGTTTATGATGTTATTGAAAATTCTTTTATTTATAGGTTTAGCTTATGTTTTATTGAGACCTGTCTTATTTATGCTTAGTACTGCTTTAAAAAGTAGAGAAGATTTAATAGATCCTACGGTAGTATGGCTACCGAAACATCTTACTCTTGAAAATTTTAAAAAGGCTTTTTATTCTCTTAATTATTTTAATGCATTTAAAAATAGCCTTTTAGTTTCTATAATTCCTGCTATTTTTAATGTAATTGCCTGCTCAATGATAGGTTATGGTCTTGCGCGGTTCAAATTCAAAGAAAGGGAATTGATCTTTGCGCTTATTTTATTCACATTGGTTGTTCCCCCACAAGTTTTATTGATCCCTCTTTATGTTTTCTATCAACGCTTTGATATATTAAGTTTAATTAAATTGATAAAAGGAGAGCCTTTAAATCTTCTTAATACTTACTATCCAATTATTCTTCCCACAATTTTAGGAGGAGGTTTAAGAAGTGGTTTATTTATTTATATATTTAGACAATTCTTTAGAGGAATGTCTAAGGAATTGGAAGAGGCAGCTTACGTAGACGGAGCTTCACCTTTTCAAACTTATGTAAAAATTTTTGTTCCTAATTCTATTCCTGCTATAATTACAGTATTTCTTTTTTCTTTAGTTTGGCATTGGAATGATGTTTTTGAGCCTTCAGTATTTATAGGAGATTTTGAAAAATATACTTTATCTCTTAATTTAGCTAACATTAGAGCAATAATTACAGGCGGTACTCAGATATGGGATCCATTGCTCATATTGCCACCTCAATATGCTGGAGCCATTTTGGTGATTTTACCTATGTTAATTTTTTACATCTTTACTCAAAGATTTTTTGTAGAGAGTGTGGAAAGAACAGGTATTGTTGGATAAAAATTTAAGGAGGTGTAAGTATGAAAAGACTATTTCTTTTGTTTGTATTCTCTATTCTTTTGCTCTCCTTAATTTTCTCTCAGGATCTTAAGGAGATCTTGATTTATGATGGAGAGTCAGAAAATACTAATTTGGCCTCTTTAGGGTATTGGGTAGCTCCCGAAGGATGTAAAGCAGAGGAAGTTGAGGGAGTTAGTTATACTGGAAAAAAGTGTATTAGGATCAATTTTGTTTGGAATAGTTGGTGGGCAGGCATGGGGATAAATTTTGCAAAATGGGATTTTGATAACAAAAATAGGATTTTTGATCTTTCCCAATTTAAGGCCTTAGAATTTTACATTAGAGCTGATAAAGTGGATAACTATAGTTTACTTGTGACCCTAGTAGAAGCTCCTTCCGAAAAAGGTGGAAAAGAATTCTATTCTGAGAAATATACTATTACAGGAGGCGTTCCAACATCTTGGACTAAAATTTCTGTTCCCTTAAGAGCTTTTGTGACCGTAGATAAGAAGAGAATATGGGGAATGAGTATAGAGGTAACAGGTATTCCAGAAGGTAATATAACTCTTTACGTAGATGATATTAGGTTTGTGAAGTAATAGGGGGATTTTGAAAATGAGAGAGTTATTTATATTCCTAATTTTGATATTCTTTTGTTTTTTCTTTTGTAAAATTTATGGAGCCTCTTATAAAGGTAGCTTTAATTATATAGATCCTCACAGAGCTATAAAAGAAATGGATCCTGGCTGGAATTTAGGTAACTCTTTAGATGCTATTCCTGAGGAGACATCATGGGGAAATCCCAAAACTGAGGGGTATATTTTTGATGATATTAAAAAATCTGGATTCAGAAGTGTGAGAATTCCGGTTACGTGGATTGATCATATGGGACCTGCTCCTGAGTATAGAGTGGACAAAGAATGGATGGAAAGAGTAGAGGAAGTAGTAAATATGGCCTTGGAGAGAAATTTATATGTGATAATTAATGTACATCATGATTCTTGGAGATGGCTAAGCAAGGAAATGAGAGAGGACAAAGAAAAGACTATAAGGAAGTTAGAAAAATTATGGATTCAAATTGCTGAAAGATTTAGAGATTATTCTGAGAAATTGATTTTTGAGATTATTAATGAGCCAAGTTATGAGGGATATTCGGAACAGGAAGCAGGTGAAATTCAAAACGAAGTAAATGAAAGAGTTTTAAAGGTAATACGAAACTCGGGTGGATACAATCCGAAAAGATTAGTGATAATTCCGCCTCTATCTACTGATTCCTATAAAGCTGTAAAATATTTAGTTCCTCCCGAGGATCCTAATATAATTATAGGTATTCACTATTATTCACCTTGGGATTTTGTAGCTAACTGGTGGGGAAGAAAGAATTGGGGATCAGAGAGTGATAAGGCTCAGATGGATAAAGATATTAGAATTGTTCGAGAGAAATTTCCTAAGCATGCTATTATAATAGGAGAGTATGGACTCTCTAATGGGAATAAGCCTGCAGAATGGTATTATTTTGATAATTTAATTAGAACTGCAAAGAAATATGATATGGCTACTTTTTATTGGGATAATGGGTTTGATAATTATGATAGGAGAAATAGAATTTGGAGAGACGAAACTATTGTGAAAATAATTGTAAATGCTTCTTTAGGGAAAAGGAATGCTTTTTTGTATCCTGGTG
>CALHTV010000157.1 GCA_938039765.1 uncultured Dictyoglomus sp.
TACTTAAAGCTTCCTCTTTAGTCACTAATTTTTTCCCAATAGGTAAATCTTTTTCAGAAATTTCTCTCATCTTATCTTTTATTTTTTCAACATCTTCATTTTTAGGGATATAGTTTTTAAATCTTCCATACAAACTCTTATGATAGGAATGCTCTACCAGAATTTTTTGATCAGGCATTAAAAGGGAAACAGCAAAGTTCAAAAGGAAAATAAAACTTCTTTCTAATATTCTTCTTCCTATATTTGATCTATTTCCTATAAGATCAATCCTAACATCATCTTCTACTAAATAATTTAAGCTTTCTATTTCTCCATCTACCCTAACAGCTACAGGAATTTCTCCTTTATTTAA
Source organism: uncultured Dictyoglomus sp. (assembly GCA_938039765.1). Classification (GTDB taxonomy): domain Bacteria; phylum Dictyoglomota; class Dictyoglomia; order Dictyoglomales; family Dictyoglomaceae; genus Dictyoglomus. The sequence goes on from CALHTV010000157.1 coordinate 353, forward strand.
CAGCTTTTCTGTTATATCAGGATTCTTTCTCAAAATATCCAATACTGAAAGAGAATTTTCAAGTTCAGTCCTTATAGCCCCTCTAAATTCCACGTTTATCATTTTTTAAACCTCCTAATTTTTTCCTTTTTGTTATATTTAATTTTAAGTTTATAATAAATTATTCTATGGGAAAAGAAAGGAGATGAAAAATTATGAAAAAATTTCTAATCCCTTTAATTATCATCCTATTTTTGTTTACTCTAACATACGCCCAAGACTCTAAGGTAAAACTTATAGGAATAACTATTGCTGAAAATGTAGGAGAGGATGATTATGGACTTACCCTTATTGATGGAATTTTTAGCATAATCAGTTTTGAAAAACTACCCAATACAGATTCTTTCCCTCTCTACTCACGATGGATGGGATATGGAACTCATGAAATTGAATTTAATATTCTAAATCCTGATAAAGACAAAACCTTAGCTAACATAAAAGATATTCTTGATCTTGAACTTCCAAATGAAGTGACTTATATCTTAAGTTATTTCGAAGATATAGCCTTTGAAAATACTGGGGTATATTGGATACAAGCTAAAGTCGATGGAGAGGTAGTAAAAGAAATACCTATATTTGTCCTAGAGGAGGGAGAAGGAGATATAGAGAATGCTGATACAAATCCAATCTTGATTTTTTCCTTACCTTGTCTCGAAGTCTATGAAAATGACCATGGTCTACCTTCTATAGGCGGAATATTTGAATACTACATGACTGAGGAACTTCCTTTTGTGGATAACTTTCTCATTGCCAATGGGTGGCTTTCAGGAGAAGGTCTATTCACACAAAGATTAGAAATTATTTCTCCCAGTGGTAAACTCCTATATTCATCTAATAAAAAAGAATTTGAAATTAACCCTGGCTCACTTATTATAATAGTAGATTATATAGAAGATTTTTCTTACGAGGAAGAAGGAGATTATCTTATAAAAGTTTATCTCAATGAAGAAGAGGTAGGCTCTTACGTATTGAAAGTAGTTGTAGAAGAATAAAAGATAAGAAGAGTAAGGGGTTTTAATATCCCCTTACTCTTATATTTTAGCTAAGATATCTGACTTATTGAGAATTAGATAATCTTCTCCGTCTATTTTTATTTCTGTTCCTGAATACTTAGCAAAAATTATTTTATCACCTCTTTTTACTTTAATACTTTCATCATCTCCTACTTCTATCACTTCTGCAATTTGAGGTTTTTCCTTAGCTACATCAGGCAAAATTATCCCCGAGGGGGTTTTTTCCTCTTCTCTTAAAACCTTCACGAGTATTCTATCTTCTAAAGGTAAAATTTTCCTCATTTTTACATACCTCCTTATCTATATTATCTGAGTCCTAATAAACGATCAATCTTATTTCTATCAAAACCTACTACAATATGGCCGTTTATATCTATAACAGGAACTCCCATTTGGCCAGATTTTCTTACCATCTCCTCGGCAGCCTTTCTATCTTTAGAAACATCTACATCATAAAACCTTATACCCCTTTCCCTAAAATATCTTTTTACAGCGTTACACCAAGGACAACTCGGAGTGGAGTAAACTATGATTTTTAATGGACTATTCAATATATCACCTCTTTTTTATATACCATATGGGGTATATTATATAAAGAAATCATATAGAGGTCAATTTAAAATTACTTTAAAAATTTCTAAGTAAAACATATGCTATACTTTAAAATAAGAAATTCCTTTCAAGGAGGTTATAAAAAATGCCATTAGTAAACCCAAAGGAATTATTTCAGAAATGTTACGGTAAATATGCTATAGGTGCATTTAATGTAAACAATATGGAAATCCTTCAAGGAGTAATAGAAGCTGCAAAAGAAGAACGTTCACCTCTAATTCTTCAAATATCAAAAGGTGCAAGAAATTATGCTAAACTTGTCTATCTAATGAAACTTATTGAAGCAGCAGTACAGGATGCCCCAGACATTCCTATTGCTGTTCATCTAGATCATGGAGATAGTGTGGAGCTTTGTAAAGAGGTCATTGATGCAGGTTTTACCTCTGTTATGATCGACGGTTCCCATCTTCCTTTTGAAGAGAATGTAAGAATTACAAAAGAAGTTGTAGATTATGCTCATCCCCGTGGGGTAGCAGTAGAAGGAGAATTAGGAAGGCTTGTAGGAGTTGAAGAACATGTAGTAGTATCGGAAAGAGAAGCGACTTATACTGATCCTGATAAAGCAGTAGAATTTGTAGAAAGAACTGGTGTAGACTCGCTAGCAATAGCTATCGGTACAAGCCATGGAGCGTATAAATTCAAGGGTGAGCCTAAATTAGATTTTGATAGATTAAAAGAGATTGCCAAAAAGCTTCCTGGATTTCCCCTTGTACTTCATGGTGCATCCTCAGTTCTTCCCGAGTATGTAGAAAAAGCCAACAAATATGGGGCTCAATTAGGCGGAGCTAAAGGTGTACCAGAAGAAATGATAAGAGAGGCAACTAAATTAGGAATATGCAAAGTAAACATAGATACTGACTTAAGACTTGCTGTAACTGCAACTATAAGAGAAGTATTTTCTTTACATCCTGAAGAATTTGATCCAAGAAAATACCTTGGACCAGCAAGAGAAGAGGTTAAAAAGCTAGTAAAACATAAGTTAAGAAACGTCCTTGGATCCAGCGGGCAGATATAAAAAAGAAGGGGGAAGACTTAACCTTCCCCCTTTAGCATTTTTATACTTTTTTCCAAGTCTTTTCTTCCCTTCTTAAAAGGATTTATCTCTAAGATAATAGTTCCTTTAAAATTCTTAATAAAATCTATATACTCTGTAAAATTTATCCTTCCTCCTCCTATATACAAATGTTCATCTTTTTCTCCATTATTATCATGAACATGAAGATGAGTAATAAAAGGTTTTAAAAGATCCAAACTATGATTTATACCTTGCAAAGAAATATTGGCATGTCCAAAATCAAAACATATTTTCAATCTCCCATCAAATCCTTCTACAAATTTTCTAAAATCTTCTACTCCGTTAAATATATCATTTTCTTTAAAATAAGTATTTTCAAGGGTGATTTCCATATTAAACTCTTCTGACTTCTCTAAAATTACATTTAAAGCTCTTTTAAATCTCTTTTTTGCAAGATAAATAAGAAAAGTATGTTTTAAAGGAACACCACCAGGATGTAAAACAGCCCTTTTAACTCCTGCTTTATATCCATATTCCATAGCCTTTAAAATACTATTTAAACTTTCTCGCCAAATTAAGTCATTAAAAGAAGCTAAATTTATATTTATATAAGGAAGATGCATAGTAAGGAAAATATCATTCTTTTCAGCAAACTCAGAGATTTTCTCTGGTTTCTCACAAAATTTTCCATTATAAAAAACTATAAGATCTCCAAAAAGCTCTAATGTATTTCCCCCAAGTTTCTTTGTAATAGAAATAGCTTTCTTCACTGTTAAGGTTCTTAAGGATAAAAATGTAAAACCTATTCTCATATATTTGATTTTATATTATACTATTAATATAAT
>CALHTV010000158.1 GCA_938039765.1 uncultured Dictyoglomus sp.
ATCTTTTTCTATTTCTTCTAAGATTTTTCTTAAGATATCTACAAATTCATCTAAAGTATATTTAGTTTCAGTCTCGGTAGGTTCAATCATTAAGGCTTCTTCTACTATAAGAGGAAAGTAAATAGTAGGAGGATGAATTCCAAAATCTAAAATTCTTTTGGCAATATCTAATACTTTAATTCCCTTTTCTTTTTGAGATTTGCCCGACAAGACAAATTCATGCTTGCACAGAGAAGGATAAGGTAAATTAAAGTAATTTTTCAACTTTTCTTTTAAGTAATTAGCATTTAGGACTGCCATCTCGGTAGTTTTTTTAAGGCCTTCATCTCCTAAGAGTTTTATGTATGCGTAGGCTTTTAGCATAACTAAAAAATTACCATAAAAGGTTCTTACTCTTCCTATACTTTTTTCGATATTATAATTTAGGTAGTATTTATTACCATCAAATTCTACAGTAGGTATAGGAAGATAATCTTTCAGAAACTCTTTTACTCCTACAGGTCCAGCTCCAGGACCTCCTCCTCCGTGAGGAGTAGAAAAAGTTTTATGAAGATTTACATGAACAGCATCAAATCCCATGTCTCCAGGACGAGCATATCCCATTATTCCATTTAAATTTGCCCCATCATAATAAAGTAGTGCACCTACTTCATGTACCATTTTAGCAATTTTTAGGATATCTTTTTCAAACAATCCTAAAGTGTTAGGATTTGTTAACATTAATACTGCCACATCTTGGGTCAAGTATTTAGCAAGTATATTAGGATTTACTAATCCCCTTTCATCAGAGGGTATTTCTATGGTCTCAAAGCCAGCCATGGAAGCACTTGCTGGATTTGTACCATGAGCAGAATCAGGTACTAATACTATTTTCCTATTTTCTCCTTTATCTTTAAAATAGGCTTTCATTATTAATAATGCAGTTAGTTCTCCATGAGCTCCTGCAGAAGGTTGGAAGGTAAATTTGTCCATACCTGTTATTATTGCTAGAGCTTCTCCAAGTTTGTAAATAATCTCTAAAGCTCCTTGAGATAGTTCTTCAGGAGTGTGAGGATGCAGATCTGTAAAATAATCAATATTTGCTATTTCCTCGTTTATTTTAGGATTATACTTCATAGTACATGATCCTAAAGGATAAAATCCTAAATCAACTCCATAACCCCAGTGAGAAAGGTTCGTAAAATGTCTTATAACTTCTATTTCACTGACTTGGGGTAGGGGTAATTCTTCCCTTAATAATTCTTTAGGAAGAAGTTTTTCAGGTAGATAATCCTCTAAGGGATCTGGAAGTTTTATAGTAGGACGGTCTTCATTATTAAGCTCCTTTATTAGAGGAATTTCTTTTTTCAATTTTCTTTAGTAACCTCCTTTAATGCCTTCAAATAATATTCAATTTCCCCTATAGAGTTTTTTTCTGTTATTGCTATAAGTATTTCTTTATTTCTATCAGGATAGAATTTAGAAAGAGGAATTCCCCCTAAAATCTTTCTCTCTTCAAGTTTTTTCAGAATAACAGTGCTATCTTCAGGTAGTTTTACTACAAATTCATTAAAAAAGTAAGCATTGGGATAACTTAATTCAAGGTTTAGTTCTTTTTCGATTTTATCTTTCAAGAAATGAGCTCGTGAAAAACAAATCTCTGCAACTCGTTTGAGGCCTTTCTTGCCTAAAAGGGATAAATACACTCCTGCCATAATTGCAGAAAGAGCCTCATTAGTACATATATTAGATGTAGCTTTAGCACGTCTTATATGTTGTTCTCGGGTTTGCAAAGTGTTTACAAAGCCTCGTTTGCCTTCTAAATCAATAGTTTCTCCTACTATTCTTCCAGGCATTTGTCTTATAAAGTCTTTTTTTGTAGCTAAAATACCAAGATAGGGTCCTCCATAAGCTAAAGGTATTCCTAAAGATTGTCCTTCACCTACAACAATATCTACATCATATTCAGAAGGTGGGCGCAAAATTCCTAAAGATATAGGATAAATGGAGAGTATAAAGAGAGCATTATTTTTATGTATAATTTCACTCATTTCTTTAAGTTTCGTTTCGATGATTCCAAAAAAGTTAGGATTTTGTAAAATAACACAGCTGGTATTATTAGAGATCATTTTTTCTAAAAGCTCAATATTGGTTTCTCCATTCTTATTAAGAGGTAGCTCTATTACTTTTATATCTTGAGCTTTAAGATATGTTTTAAGGGTTAGAATATATTCTGGATTTAGCCCCTCTGAAATGATTACTTCTTTTCTATTATTTATTCTTATGCACATTAAAGCTGATTCGGCTATTCCTGATCCTGCTTCATATAAAGATGCATTTGCTACATCCATCCCTGTAAGATCACAAATGAGACTCTGATATTCAAATATAGCTTGCAATACTCCTTGGCTTATCTCAGGCTGGTAAGGAGTATAAGAAGTATAAAAAGTAGGAAATTGAGACACCATTTTTACAAATGGGGGTATATAGTGGTTATATGCTCCCCCTCCTAAGAAAGATATGTAATCTTTTCCTACATTTTTCTTGGCTATGGTCTTTATCTCTTCTAGAAGTTCTATCTCAGAGTTTGAGGCTTGAATTTTAAAATTTTCTTTTGCTTTTGTTTTTATTTCTTCTGGAATATCAGAGAAAAGATCCTCTATACTCTTTAAACCTATAGTACTAAGTAATTCCTCTATCTCGCTTGGAGTGTGGGGAATGTAAGACATTGTTTATTAAGATCCTATATAGTTTTTATATTCTGCTGCAGAAAGAAGGGAATTATATTCTTCAGGATTAGAGAGTTCTAATTTCACAATCCATCCTTCATTGTGGGGATCTTCATTTATTAATTCAGGTTTCTCTCTCAATTTTTCATTTACCTCTATAACTTTTCCCGAAACAGGAGAATAAACGTCAGAGGCAGATTTTACTGATTCTATCACTGCTAAAACTTCTTTTTGTTTAACCTCCTTTCCTAATTCAGGAAGATCTATGTGTACAATATCCCCAAGTTCCTCTTGAGCATAGTGAGTAATACCAATTATACCAATATTTCCTTCTATTTTTATCCATTCATGTTCTTTTGAGTACTTTCTATCCTCAGGATACATTTTTATCCTCTCCTTTCTTTAAAGAAGTATTTTTTATAAATGGAGGCTTTTCAATTTTAGCTCTCAAATACCTTTCTCTAATTTTAATAAAAACTTCATTTTGAATATCAATGTAAGTATATAACATCCCAATACCAAGTTTCAATATAGGAGAAAAGGTTCCACTTGTGATATAACCTATTTTTTCTTCTTTAAGATATACTTCGTATCCTACTCTTGGAATACCATTTTCTACCATTATGAACCCATTAAGATATTTAGTTTTTTTATCTTTTTTTTCTATTAGAGCTTTTTTTCCAATAAAATCTCCTTTGTTAAGTTTTACTACCCAAGCTAAATTCGCTTCCCATGGAGTTGTGTTTTCATCTATTTCATGTCCATAAAGAGGATATCCCATTTCTATTCTTAAGGTATCTCTGGCTCCTAAACCGCAAGGAGTAATATTTTCTTTATAAACTAAGTCTAAAAAGATTTTTTTTCCTGTCTTTAGATCTGCTAGAATCTCAAATCCATCTTCTCCTGTATATCCTGTACGAGAGATTAGTAACTCAGTATTTCCGAAAGGGCTTTTTATAAAATGGTAGTATTTTATTTCTGATAAATTTATTTTTAAATATTTTTCTAATGTTTCTTCTGATTTTGGCCCCTGGATTGCTAAGAGAATAGTCTCCTTTGTTAGATCTGAAATTTCTAAATTCAGAGTGTTGTTCTGCTTTAACCAATTTAACACTTTTTCAGTATTTATAGCATTCACTACAAGTAAAAATTCATCATGGTTTAACATGAAAACAATAATATCATCCATTATTGTTCCTGAATAATTTAAAATTAAGGAATACTGAGCTTTTCCAGGGAATAATTTATTTATATCATTGGTAGTTATATGTTGGAGAAAGTCTTTTGCACTGTTTCCCTTTACAAGAATTCTCCCCATGTGGGATATATCGAATATTCCTAAGTGAGTTCGGACGGAAAGGTGCTCTTCTACAATGCTTGAGTATTGAAGAGGCATCAACCATCCAGCAAAATCAAAAAATTTTGCCCCTAAATTTATATGCTCTTCTTCGAGAAATAGCTTCTTTGCCATTTTTCCACTCCCAAAATAAAAAGTTCCGGGCTGGGATTCCCCAGCCCGGATTAGTTTGAACTACTTCTTTACTGCTTCACGAAGCTCTTTTCCTGGGCGGAATACTGGGACTTTAGTGGCTGGAATCTTAATGGGTTGCTGTGTACGAGGATTTCTTCCTTCTCTGGCTGCTCTCTTTCTTACAGAGAAAGTCCCAAAACCTACAAATTGGACAGTGTCCCCCTTAGCAAGAGCTTCTGTGATGGTTTCTAACACAGCATTAACTACTTTTGTTGCTTCTTTTTTAGTAATTTTTGCTTTCTCCGCTACTTTAGCAATGAAATCTGCTTTTTTCATTTTTTATTCACCCCCTTTCTAAGATGGGTTTTTTATAAAAACTTTTTATAAGATTTTCGAAAGGTCCCAAAGTTTATCTAATTCTTCTATACTGTAATCTTTCCATTCCTTTCCGGCCTCTTTAATTTTTTGTTCTATAAATTTAAAACGTTCTGAAAATTTATTATTTGTTTTCCTCAGAGAAGATTCAGGGTCTACTCCTAAATGTCTAGAAATATTTACAATGGTAAATAAGAGATCTCCAATTTCTTCTTCAATTTTTTCTTTTTTATTTTCTTTTATGGCATTTTCTAATTCTTTTAATTCTTCCCAAAGCTTAGGTATAATCTCTTTAGGATCTTTCCAATCAAAACCTACATGAGAGGCTTTTTCTTGTATTCTAAAAGCTGTAAGTAAGGCTGGCATATTTTTGGGAATTCCACTTAATATACTCTTTTCTTCTTTTTCTTTACTTTTTATGCTTTCCCAATTTGTTAAGATTTCCTCAACTCCTTCTACATGCACTTCTCCAAATACATGAGGATGTCTTGTAATTAGCTTATTTTTTAAATTTTTACATACTTCTTCAAAACTAAATTCATTCTTTTCTTCCCCCATTATGCTTTGCATAAGAATATGTAAAAGTATATCTCCTAACTCTTCTTTTATCATATCTTTATCATCTTTTTCTAAACCTTCAATTAATTCGTAGGCTTCTTCTAAGAAATATGGTATGAGAGATTGAGGGGTTTGTTCTTTATCCCATGGACACTCCTCTCTTACCCTCTTCACCACTAAGAATAAATCTATAAATTCTTTACATACTGTCTCTCTTTTATCCATAACCTTTCTCTTTATCTTTAAAAATATGAATTTCACTTAAATTATAGCATCAACTTCTAAAAAAGCAAGTATATAAGCTATATTTTGACAAACACCCATCTTATAATAAGGTATTTCC
>CALHTV010000159.1 GCA_938039765.1 uncultured Dictyoglomus sp.
TAGATTTTTATTATAGAGTAAGAGAAGGGTATCTTGAAATTGCTAAGAAGGAAGAAAATAGATTTATTATTATACCTGGTGAATTATCACAAGATGAGGTTTTTCGCTATATTATTTCTCACGTAGAGAAACTGATTTAGATTGAGGTGTAGAGATGAAATTAGTTTTTGCCATAATTCAGGAGGAGGATTGGAAAAAAGTAAGAGAAATCTTTATAGAACATAATTTATCTCTTACCTTTTTCAAAAGTAAGGGCGGTTTTCTAGAGGAAGGAAGTGTAACTTTGATGACTGTGGTAGATGAAGAGAGATTTGAAGAGGTTCTAACTATTTTGAGAGAGAATTGTAAAGAAAGAGAAAAAATGATTATTCCCCCGCTTCCTTCTGTAGAACTACTAAGGACTGTACCAATGCCTGTAAAAGTGAAGGTTGGTGGAGCAGTAGTTTTTGCTGTAGATGTTAGTTATTTCGAGAAAATATAGCATATGGCTTTTAAGGAAATAGTTGGACAAAAACAAGCTATAGAGATTCTTAGAAGAACTTTGAGAGAGGGCAAACTTTCTCAGACCTACCTTTTAGTAGGACCTGAAGGGGTAGGGAAGAAACTAGCAGCTTTATCTTTTGTTCAAGCCTTGAATTGTAAAGAAGAACCTTTAGAAGGTTGTGGAAAGTGTGAATTGTGTAGGGCAATAAATAATCTTTCTCATCCTGATTTATTCTACTTGCAACCTGATGGACAATGGTACAAGATTCAGCAGATTAGAGAGTTAAGAAGAGAAGCCTATCTTAAGCCTTATATAAGCAGTTGGAAGATTTTTATCCTAGATGATGCTCACCAATTAAGAAGTGAAAGTGCTAATGCTCTATTAAAAATATTAGAAGAGCCTCCCGAGCATACGATTTTTATTTTAATAGCTTACAGACCTGAATTATTACTGCCGACAATAATTTCAAGAAGTCAAGTGGTAACTTTCTCTTACCTTAATTATGAGGAAGTGAGAGAGATAATTAAAGACAAGGTTCTAGAAGATAGAATAGAAATATTATTAGGTCTATCTCAAGGAAGCGTAGGTAAAGCACTTTTTTGGAATGATGAAGATAATTGGAAGAAACGTTTAGAATTGATTAAATATCTCACATTATTGAAAAAAGAAAAGCTATATTCTCCTTTTGAAATTGTAGATTTTTTGGTTGAAGAAAAAGACAATGAAAAGATTATGGCTTACTTGGAAATTGTACTTTTTTGGTGGAGGGACCTTTTATTTTGGAAAATTACTAAAAACGAAGAATATCTTATTCAAAAAGATTTCTCGGTTGAAATAGTAAGAAAATCTCAAGAATATTCTATTTCTGATTTAACTTTATTTTTTAGATTAACCCAAGATGCTATAAGAGGTATTAGAAATAATGCAAATTTAATGTTAACTTTAGAAACACTCTTTTTGAGGGTAGGTATGACGAGGACATGATGGAGGAAAAAGCAGAAAGGATTTGGGTAGTTGGTATAAGGTTAAGAAGTTTAAAAGTTTATTACTTCTCTACTAACGATCCAGAACTTAAAGTAGGAGAGTGGGTTATTGTTAAAACAGTCCAAGGAATAGAAGCTGGTAGAGTAGTAATTTCGCCCTTTGTGCCTCCAGAGAATTTTGAGCCTCCGTCTCCATTAAAGCCTATTTTGAGAAAGGCCACGAAGGAAGATTTAGAAAAGATAAAGGAATATAGAGAAAAAGAGAAAGAAATACTTAATTTTTCTCAACAAAAAGCAAACGAATTAGGTTTACCAATGAAAATGCTTGCTTGCGAAATTAATTTTGATTATAGTAAGATAACTATACACTTTGCTTCAGAAGAAAGAGTAGATTTTAGAGAATTAGTAAAAGAACTTGCAGCACAATATAAAACAAGGATTGAATTACACCAAGTAGGGGTTAGAGATGAAGTGAAATATTTAGGAGGACTGGGTATTTGTGGTAGAGAAGTATGTTGCCATTTATTTCTGCCAGAATTTGAGTCTATTTCGGTCAAGATGGCAAAAGAGCAATCTTTAGCTTTAAATCCTTTAAAAATCTCTGGTATATGTGGTAGGTTAATGTGTTGTTTGTCTTATGAATATAAGACATATCAGGAGATAAAGGTTAAGATGCCCTCTAAAGGTACTGTTGTGGAAACAAAGCAAGGTAAAGGAGTGGTTGTGGATCATCATGTTCCTCTAAATAAAGTAATTGTAGAATTTGATGAAGAGAGAAGAGAGATGATTTCTTTGGATGAAATAGAAAAAGTTTATGGGAAAGAAGAAAAAGATAAAGATAAAGTTCTTGAAAAGATTCTAAAAATGTTAGATGAAACTGAAGGTGAGTAATTTATTGTGTAGCTTTAATGAACTCTTTAGAAGAGGTTAGAACTTATTTATGGAGAAGAGGGTATCACATATGTGAGTGCTGTCCATACGAGAGAGTGGTTTTACCTTTACAAGTTTCGCTAAGAGAGGAATATTTTAGTTTTTTAGGGCACTATAGGTTTAGAAGGTTATTAAGTGATATTATCCATTCTCACAACAATGGGTTGATAGATTTAAAAAAGCTATTTTCTAGATGGAATTTGGAAGAGATTGGTGAATATTGGAACCTTCTGCTAAAGACAGAAATAGTTAAGTGTATAGATAAATATTATTACTTTTCTTATCCTTCCATAGACAATTTTGGAGAAACTATTGAATGGTATATTTCTGAATTATTGATTAAAGAGTTTAAAATTCCGTCTTTATGGGGAATAAAGATAAAGGAGATTAGAGGAGGAGGAGATTTTGATATTCTTGGAATATTAGAAGATAAGTTAATATATATCGAATGTAAAACAAGCCCTCCTAATAATGTTAGGTTAAGAGAGTTGTGGGAATTTTTGAGAAGAAGAGAAGAACTTAAACCTAAAATTACAATATTCTTTATTGATACCACTCTCAAGATAGAAAGGAATATAATTAACAATATGAAAAGTTTATTAGATAAAAGATTCTCAAAAGAGTTAGAGAAAAATATCCTTAAATTGAAAGAAGGTGTATATTCTTTTGATAAAAAGCTTTATATTATGCAAAGTAAAGGAGACCTAATAAGAAATTTACAAATCATATTTAGAGACTTTTTAGATGAATAGACAAGAGAAATTATTTAAAGAGAATAATGAATATGCTCCTCTTGCTTATAGAATGAGGCCTCAAAGTTTTGAGGAGTTCTTAGGAGCAAGAAAGGTCATTGGAGAAAATTCTTTTTTAAGAAAATCTGTTGAAAAAGGTTATCTGCCTTCTCTTATAATTTATGGGCCTCCTGGATCTGGCAAAACGACTCTTTCTTTATTGTTAGCTAAAACTATAAATGCAGACTTTATAGAATTAGATGCTACTATAATAGGAATTCAAGAATTAAAGGAAGCTTTACAGAGAGCAAAAAGAAATTTAGAACTCTATAAAAAGAAGACGATCATATTTTTAGATGAAATACATCATTTTAATAAACTTCAACAAGATGTACTTTTGCCTTTTGTAGAAAAAGGAGTGGTTATTCTAATTGGAGCAACAACGGAAAATCCATTTTTTGTTTTAAATAAAACTCTTCTTTCAAGATGTAGGCTTATAGAATTAAAACCTCTTTCTGATGATGATATCAAAAAGTTGTTAGAAAAAGCAATAAGAGATAAAGAGAGAGGATTAGGAAAAATGAATATTGAAATAAGTGAAGAAGCTTTAAAGGAAATAATTAGATTTGCTAATGGAGATGCAAGGGTAGCTTTAAATACATTAGAATTAGCTTCATTTATAGCTCTGCCTCTTGAAGATGGAAAGTTATTTATAAATTTAGAGACTGTCAAGGAAGTACTAGGGAAGAGAATCTTTAGGTATGATCAAAAGGGAGACGAACATTATCATAATATTTCGGCTTTCATAAAAAGCATAAGAGGATCTGATCCTGATGCAGCTTTGTATTACTTGGCTAGAATGCTCCTTTCAGGGGAAGATCCAAGATTTATAGCACGACGTTTAATAATTCATGCTGCAGAGGATATAGGTTTAGCTGACCCTTTTGCTCTAGTTATTGCTCAAGCTGCATATTATGCTGTAGAAGTGGTAGGTATACCTGAAGCAAGAATACCTCTTGCTGAGGCTACTATCTACTTGGCTACTGCCCCTAAAAGTAATAGTGTACTTTTGAGTATAGATAAAGCCATAAAGTATATTGAAGAACATGGGGTTAATATTGTTCCAGAACACCTAAGGAGTAAGTCACCTAATTATCTATATCCTCATGATTTTTCTGAGCATTTTGTTGAGCAAAAATACCTCCCCAACGGAGTAGAGGAGGAGTTTTATATTCCTACTGAGCAAGGAAGAGAAAAATTAATTAAGAAAAGGTTAGAGACGTTATGGAAAGAAAGGTACAAAAAATAATTATTTTATTTTTGATTTTTTTTATTTTATTTTTAGTAGGATGTAAGGAAGAAAGGAAACAAGAAGGATATAAAGAAGAAAAAGAATTAGAAGGTAAAACCGAGTTGATTATAGATTCAAAGATTTCCAAAGATCTTATTAAAGAATTTAGAGATAAAATAGAAAAGTACATAATCGAGGAGAGAACAGAAGAGTATGGTAATTTCTGTATATCTTGGAGGGAATACACAATTTATTTTAAAAATTCTTTTGCTAAATATTTTGTATTACCTAAACTTACCTCTAATAATTATTTATTAAAAAAAT
>CALHTV010000160.1 GCA_938039765.1 uncultured Dictyoglomus sp.
GATTTCTCCCTTTTTAATTCTTAAAACACTTACTAAATGAAATAAATCACTTTTATCATCGATCACAAGGAGATCAGGCTCTAGCAAACTTGATGCAAAAAAGGTGGGTGACATAACAAGGTTATTCTCCTAAGATCTGAACCAATTTTTCTGATAAAGTCTTTCCAACCAATTCAACAAAAGCTAAAACCCTTTCATATTTCATTCGTTTAGGGCCAATCATTCCAATAGAACCCGTTATACTTCCTCCTAAAGAATAAATAGTTGTAACCACACTACAATCGCTAAGTTCAGGAATATTTATCTCTTGTCCTATAAGTATCGTTAAACCTTTATTTAAAAATGCTGAAAAGAGTAAAGATGAAAGAGTTTTTTCTTCCTCTAAAACATCTATTAAAGTTTTAACTTTATTTATATTTTGAAACTCCAAATGCTGTAGAATCTTAGATAAGCCTGAGACAAAAACTCCCTCTTCTCTACCTGTGTACAATAGTTCTCTTAAAATATCAATTAAGGTATCTACAATTTCTTGAGGTAAAATAAAATTCTTCTTATCCTTAGTTAGGATCCAATAAACGTCTTGTAATTCTTTATTTTCAAATTCTTTGTTAAGTCTTACCCTTATTATCTGTAATTCTTCTTCATTTATAGGTCTTGATAATTTAATTATCCTTTCTTTTACTATACCTGTAGAGGTAGTAACTATAATTACTACTGCCTCTTCTTTGAGATCCACAAATTCAATCTTTTTTAAAGTGGCATTCTTTAACTGTGGAAAAAGCACCACTCCTATAAAAGTTGTCCTCTCAGACATTAACTCAGCAACTTTTTTAAGGAGATTCTCCCACTCCAAAGAGGAAAAGATAATGCTATTAACCATTCTGATGTCTTCCTCATATAATTCATAACCATCAAGAAGAAAATCTACATAAAAACGATAACCTCTATCTGAAGGAATTCTACCTGCTGAAGTATGAGGCTGAATTAAATACCCTTCCTCTTCTAAGTCTGCCATCTCATTTCTAATAGTTGCCGGACTCCAACCTAAGAGGTACTTTTTAGCAAGTACCCTTGAACTCACAGGTTGGGCTGATTCTATATAGTCTTTAACTGTAATTTTCAATATAGTCTTTTTTCGTTCATCTAACAATTTTTAGCACTCTCCTTATGGGATTGCTAAAACCTCTAAATAAATATTAGCACTTAAATTGTCAAAGTGTCAAGTTTATAAAAATAATTATAATTTTTTATTGTTTGTATCACTCTTGGGAGGAGAATATGGTACAGGTATATATTGAACAGAAGGTCTTGTACCAGGAGACTGAGGATACAAATGCATTAAAGCATAAATCTCCTTTGGCAAGCCTACTTTTACAGGAAGTCCTAATTTTTGAGCTTCTTCTACTGTGATTGGATAATCATGAGTCCATGTACCTGTAGAAAGGATTTCTGCAATCTCCATAGCTCTTTCCTCTGGCATTTTATCTTTTAATAATTCAAAGACAGATTGTTTGACTTGCCTTATAGCCTTCTCTGCGACATCTCCTAAAATCAGAGTTTTATCTTCTACTTTATCTACACCTTTTCTACTTATAGCATTCAATATGGAAGCAGCAGGATATTCTCCAAGTTGAGGATCAACCGGACCAAGAACTGCATTTTCATCCATAATTATCTCGTCAGCAGCTAAGGCAATAAAAGTACCACCAGACATTGCATAATGAGGAATAAAAACTGTAACTTTACCTTTATGATTTTTTAGAGCATGAGCAATCTGTTCTGCAGCTAAAACAAGCCCACCTGGGGTATGAAGTATAAGATCAATTGGCATATCTTCTGGGGTTAATCTTATGGCTCTTAAAACTTCTTCAGAGTCTTCAATATTTATATATCTTGCAATAGGAATCCCAAAAAAACTCATCGTTTCTTGACGATGAATTAGTGCTATTACCCTTGACCCTCGTTTTTTCTCTAAAACTTGCATTATCCGATATCTTTCTGCCTCAATTATCCTTTGTCTTATAATAGGAGAAATAGTACTTAAAATAAATATAATCCAAAACACATCCCAAAAATTCATAAAAGACTACCTCCTTTATTTTTCAAAAATAATAATACAGCCAATATCTCTTTCTTCTAAAAAACCTCGATAATATCGCTCCAAAAACAAAACCACCTATATGTGCCCACCATGCAATTCCTCCACTAATATTAATCATCAAAGAGAACAATCCAGAAAGAAGTTGTAATAAAAACCATATACCTATATAGAAGAAGGCTGGTACATAGATAAACTCAAGAAACCATCCAAAAAAAGCTATTGTTAGTATTCTTGCCCGAGGATAATACCTAAAATAAGCTCCTAATACTCCTGCTATAGCTCCGCTAGCTCCTATCGCTGGAATATAAGGATTTGGAGCAAAAATTACTTGAGTTAAGCCTGCTAAAATCCCTGAAAGAAAATAAAAAACAAGGTATTTAAAATGACCCATGGTATCTTCTACATTATCTCCAAAGATATAAAGGTATAACATGTTGCCTATCAAGTGAGACCATCCACCATGCAAAAACATAGAAGTAAAGAGAGTAAAAATACCATAAGGTAAGAGGCTCAAATTGTAAAATCTATAGGGAACAACCCCATACTTAAAAAAAACATTTTCTCTATATACTAGTGGCAAAGATATTTCCCACAAAAAAATCAAAATATTAAGAAGAATTAAACTTGTATTAATTATAGGATATCGACGAGAAGGAACATCATCCCTAAGAGGAATCATCCTATTGCTCCTTTTATTTAAAGGATCGCTATAGCTTCAATTTCTATTTTTACATTGCGAGGTAAAGCAGCAACTTGAACAGTCGACCTTGCTGGTGGCTTTTCAGAGAAATATTCTTTATATACCTCATTCATAGCTGAGAATTCTGAAAGATCAACCATAAATACTGTTGTCTTCACCACATTTGATAAATTTCCTCCTATAGATTCTAATATTGCTTTTATATTTTCAATGACTCTACTAGTCTGTTCTTTTATTCCTCCTTCAACTATATTGCCTGTTATAGGATCTATAGGTATTTGTCCTGAAATAAAAACTAAATTTCCTACTTTCACTCCCTGAGAATAAGGTCCAATAGCAGAAGGTGCTTTTGATGTAGAAATAATTTCTTTCATGATCTACCTCCTTTTATGAAACACTCTAAAATTAACTTTAACTTTCTAAAGGCTACACTTCTATGACTAAACTGGTTTTTTTCCTCTTCTGAAATTTCAGCAAAGGTTTTGTTTAAAGGTGGAAAATAAAAAATAGGATCATATCCAAATCCTTTTTCTCCTCGTGGTTCTAAAGCTATATAACCTTCTACTTTCCCTCCTGTAACGATTTTTATATCTTGATCAGGATAATAATACACAACTTTACATAGAAACCTTGCTCTCCGCTCTTCCCATGGAACATCTTTCATCTTATCCAAAACTAACCAGATCTTATCTTTATAACTTATATCTCCCCCAAAC
>CALHTV010000161.1 GCA_938039765.1 uncultured Dictyoglomus sp.
TTTTAATCCAAAGTCCGGTATTTTTTAATCCAAAGTCCGGTATTTTTTAATCCAAAGTCCGGTATTTTTTAATCCAAAGTCCGGTATTTTTAATCCAAAGTACAATAGCTCAGAAAAGTGATCCAATGTATGCAAAGTCTACATTCTCTTGCCTAAGGTCAACTTAAGAGATATAATTTCATTAAGATAAAAACGAAAGGGGATGAGAATGAAAATAAGAGAGGTTCTCTATAGAATTAATTTCAGTCAAGTCAACCTGAAAAAGGTTAGTCCAATGATTATACAAGAACGAACTGCGCATTGAAAGATTTAAATATTGGATATTTGGGCTGTAAATGATTAAACAATATTTTAGAGTTTTTAAAATCTACCATTGGTAGGAGGAGGATTTTCATGAAAAGTTTATTTAAGGGTTTTATATGTTTAATACTGATATTTACATTGGTATTAACTTTTCAGCATTCTATTTTTGCTCAAAAGCCCTATCCTAAGCAGTACAATTCTCTTGCCGAATTTCGAAAGCTAACTGGGAATGAAATTACTAAGTTTAACGAGGCTCCTATGTTAGCTGAATTAGTAAAGCAGGGTAAACTTCCACCAGTAGAGAAAAGGTTGCCTAAAGATCCGATAATAATAGAACCTCTAGAAGAGATAGGTCAGTATGGCGGAACATGGAGAAGAGCAATGTTAGGAGTAGCTGATAGAGCAGGGCTTGATAGAGTTACATGGGATCCACTTATTAGATTTGATTGGGATAATAAGACTATAGTACCAAATCTAGCAGAGAGATGGAAAGTTACAGAAGGTGGAAAGGTATTTACCTTTTATCTCAGAAAAGAGGTTAAATGGTCTGATGGAAAACCTTTCACAGCTGATGATATCTTATTTTGGTATGAAGACATACTTCTAAATAAGGAGATCATCCCTACATTTCCTGTGTGGATGACTATCGAAGGAAAGCCTGGGAAAGTAGAGAAAATAGACGATTATACTGTTAGATTTATCTTTCCAGAAAGTTATGGAGCTTTTCTTATTAGACTTGCCGGGAGCTATGGATGTACATTTTATGTCCCAAAGCATTACCTAAGCCAGTTCCATCCTAAGTATACTCCTATGGAAAAACTTAGTGCTATGACAAAAGAAGCAGGATTTACCTATTGGTATCAATTATTTTCTGCTAAAAATGATATTTATAATAACCCAGATCTTCCAACTTTAAGAGCTTGGAAAACCATAACTGGTATGGTCCCTGGTAGAGTAGTATGGGAGAGAAATCCCTATTATTGGAAGATAGATATTGCCGGGAATCAGCTTCCATATATTGATCGAATAGTGCATGACGTAGTAGAGAATATCGAAGTAATAAACTTGAAAGCGGTGAGTGGAGAAATAGATATGCAGCATAGACATATATCTTGGGAGAATTATCCTTTATTTATACAAAATCAAGCTAAAGGGGACTATAGAGTTCTCAAATGGACATTGGCTGAAGGATCAAATGCTGTGCTTGCTTTCAATCTAAACCATAAAGATCCAGTTCTTAGAAGACTTTTCCAAAATAAGCAATTTCGAATAGCCTTATCTCTAGCTATAAATAGAGAAGAGATAAACCAGATTTGTTATCTTGGCATGGGACAACCAAGCCAAATTACAATAATTCCAGGTAGCCCATATTATGATAAAAGAGCTGCTGAAATGTACACAGAGTACGATCCTAAGAAAACAAATCAATTGCTTGATAATATAGGTTTAGGGAAACGTGACAAGGATGGATTTAGATTAAGACCTGATGGAAAAAGATTAGAGATTACTATAGAGTTTGCTGAGATTTTTGGCCCTTATCGGCATGTGGCAGAGTTAGTTTCTAACTATTGGAATAAAGTAGGAGTTAAAACTGAAATAAAGATTCAAAGTAGAGAGTTATGTGATCAACGATGGAGAGCTGGAGATCACGATGTAGGAATGTTTCAGGGAGACAGGGGATGGGATCCTTTTCCTGAAATTCCTCATTGGCTAATACCTAAAGGACACTCTAACGTGAATGCTCCGCAGTGGGGTTTATGGTATGAAAGTTTAGGTAAGCAGGGAGAAAAACCTGAAATTCCTGATGTTATTAAAGCTTTTGAGTTAGAACGAAAAATTTACTCTACAACTAGTGAAAAAGAACGTATCTTATTAGGAAAGCAGTTAGTAAAGCTTGGGGCAGAAAATGTTTGGAAGATAGGCTTAGTTGGTGTATTACCTGGAATTGTAATTGTAAAAAACAACTTTAGGAATGTCATTGAAAATACTATTTCAGATTATTTATTAAGAACACCAGGTAATGCTCATCCTGAACAGTTCTTTATAAAGAAGTAGTAATAAAAAAGGGAGAAGTTCCTTCTTTATTAAGAAGAAAGAACTCCTCCTTTTTCTATAAGGAGGTCTTATGAAAGTACTTCAAGTCTTTTTCCCAGCTCCATATCAAGTCTCTCTAGAAGAAATTGAGATGAAAGAGAGTTTAGATAACAAGGAAATTTTAATAAAAAACTACTATACTCTTATAAGTCCAGGAACAGAACTAGCTTTTTATACAGGGACACATATAGGTCTTTCTGATCCAAATAATAAATGGGCAAAATACCCATTTTATCCTGGTTACGCTTCTGTGGGAGAAATCCTAGAAGTTGGAGCAGATGTGTCTGAATTTGGTAAA
>CALHTV010000162.1 GCA_938039765.1 uncultured Dictyoglomus sp.
ATAAGGAAAGATCCTATGAGGTAGACATTTATTTAAATGGGAAAGGAAGAATAGAAGAGTGGGATCTTATAAATGGAAAAATAAGAGATGTCCTTTCTATTGAAACTGAAGGTTATCAACATATACGGACAAAATTTTCACCAGCAGAGACAAAACTTTACATCATGTACCCAGGAGAATTCGGAAAACTTAAGAAACCTAAAAAATTCGTGAAAGAAATATATATGCATCCAACCTTTGAGATTGAGAGAAAGGATCCTAATATCCTTACTCTCGATTTTTGTAAGTATAAAATTGACTTTAACTGGTCAGAAGAGATACCTATATGGCTTGCTCAAAGAGAAATCAGAGAGAAATTAGGAATGGTAAATATAGATTTAAATCAAGGATTACAAAGATGGAAATGGATAAATATACTCCATCCTAAAGATAACACTCCTGTAGAACTTTTAATATCCTTTAAAGTAAAAGATATTCCTAACAAACTCTTTCTTTTAACTGAAAACTTCAAAGACATTTTAAAAATTTATTTAAACGATCAAGAAATTCCATTAAGAGATGAAGGCTACTTTTTAGATAAATCCTTTAGAAAAGTTCCTTTAAGCAATATAGTTTTAGGAGAAAATATTCTTCATATAATTCTTTCCTATAAAAATTCCACAGAACTCGAAGATTTCTACCTTATAGGAGATTTTGGAGTAAGTCCGGAAAGAGAGATTATAAAAGAAAAGAAAAATATATTCTTAGGAGACTGGACTTTACAAGGATATGTCCACTATGCAGGAAGTTTAATGTATAGGCAAAAACTAAATATAGTTAAGAATCCCGAAGAAAGAATCTATCTAACTATAGAGGATTTTTCGGCCTCGGTTATAAGAGTTATCATAAATCAGAAAGAAGCAGGATTTATTCCTTGGAAGGGATATAAATTAGAAATAACAGATTTTCTTTTAGAAGGAGAGAATATTATAGAGTTTGAAGTAGTAGGAAGCTTAAGAAATATGTTAGGACCGCTACACTTTAGAAGAAGAAAGATAAATTTCGTGAGTGCTGAAAATTTTAGACCAGAAAAAGAGAATTATACAAAAGATTATGTCTTATATCCTTATGGAATATTTTCTCCTCCTAAATTAGAGATCCATATTTAGATTTCTTTTCTTTCGTCCCAGGATTCGTAATACCCACAAAGCCAATTTAAAGTAAGATATCTCTCAAGAATAATATTAGAGATAAAAATATATTCTTCTTTGTCTAAAGAAGAAAAAGGTTTCCCTTTAATGGGAAAATCCTCTTCTATAATTTGAGATATAGCTCCTAAACTTAATGCTTTCTCTGCTAATATTTTTATTGCCTCTTTATAAGACCTACCTTCTTCTAATTTATAATTATCTTTCTCCATTCTTCCTAATTTCCATCTAAAATACCAAAGTTCAGCAATATCTCTTTCCTTTTTTAACTCCTTATAATTTCTCAATTTTGCCTTTCCCACAAATTCATCTTTACTCCTTAACACTGGAAGCAAATCAATCAAATCGTTAAGTTTAAAACCTAATTCATAAGAGGGAATCTTATCGATCAAAGATAAAGCCCATAACAAAACTCCTAAGGCTTCTAAATAACTTAAAGAAAGAAAAGTTTCTTCTT
Source organism: uncultured Dictyoglomus sp. (assembly GCA_938039765.1). Lineage (GTDB taxonomy): Bacteria > Dictyoglomota > Dictyoglomia > Dictyoglomales > Dictyoglomaceae > Dictyoglomus. The sequence goes on from CALHTV010000162.1 coordinate 1,645, forward strand.
CCGTCCATTGTCCTATCTCTTTTTCTAATAATAATTTTTCCTTTGAAGTAAAATACTCTTTTATATTCTCATCTTCTATCCAATCATTAACCTCATCAAAAAAACTCTTTTCAATTTTTAAAATCTCACTATTAGGGCTAGATGAATAAAGAGCTTCTGCTTGAGCTCTTAAAAAAAGAACAGCTATACAAAGAGTCCTATTAATAACTGATTTTTCATCAGGAGGGTTTAATAAAATTTTCTCTTCTTCCATACCTTACCATCGATAGTTTATAAAGAAAATTAAGGCGTATATAAAAATCCCAAAACTCATGATTAGGGCTAGAATTCCTAAAATCTCTGATAAATTCTCTTTTATTACTCTCATTTCAAATCACCTTTAACAATTTGTTCAGAGTATATTATAATATTCTTTGTATAAAAATTAAAGGAGGAAGACCTTTTTATGTTTCATCTCTTAGAAATCCCTAAAAAGGTAATCTATGGCAGAGGAAGCGTCCTTTTCCTTGGAGGGGAATTAAAAAAGATTGGCAATAAATTCTTAATCCTTACGGGAGAAACATCATTAAAAAGAAGTGGAGCATTAGACAGAATTATGAATGAAATAAATAAACATGACTTAGAAATAATTGTTATAACAGGTATTCCTGCAGAACCAAGTTTAGAGGTAGCCAAGCAAATATGTGATAGAATTGTAGGTAATAATTTTGATGGAGTAGTAGGTATTGGCGGTGGAAGTGTAATGGATATGGCCAAAATTATTGCCTTCACTCTAAAGACTAAATTAAATCCCTTGGAAGCAAAAGGAAAAGAAATAGAAGAAGCTCTACCCATAATTACAGTACCAACTACAGCAGGAACAGGTAGTGAGGCTACAAAATTTGCAGTAATAACCGATGAAAGTAGTAAAGACAAATTCATAATAATGGGAAAAGCTTTAATCCCAACCTTAACTATCATAGATCCTGAATTAACCTTCACCATGTCCCCTTTAATAGCCTCTTCTACAGGTATCGATGCCTTCTGTCATGCTATTGAATCCTATCTTTCTCGAAACTCTACCTGTATGATAGAGTGTTACTCAAAATCTGCTATTTATGATATTTATAATCTCCTTCCTGAAGCAGTACTCAATCAATCAGAGAAAGCCAAAGAAAGAATAGCTTATGCAGCTTTTTGGTCAGGTGTAGCCATTAACAATACAAAGACCACCCTAATACATGCCATGTCACGCCCTTTGGGGGGGATGTATAAAATTCCCCATGGCATAGCCAACGGTATTCTTCTTCCTGCATATCTTAGATTTAATGCTCCTTTTATTCCTCCTGAGAAATATAAATTCTTGAAAGATCTCTTCCAAGGAGAGCCTGCAGAAAAAGTAGAAGAATTTTTAAAAACTTTAAATCTTCCCACGAGAATTTCTCAAATAATTCACGAGGAGTTAGATTTAGATTTTTTAGTTAGGAAAGCATGGGAGGCAGAATTTAATATAAAAAATAATATAAGACCTGTCACGGAGGAAGACATCTATAATCTTTTCCTAGAAGTAATATAAAAAATGAGTAAAATAAGACTTATTACTATCTCAAGAGACTTTGGAACAGATATAGATGAGATAGTTGAAAAAATATGTAAAAAAGTATCAGGAGAAATAATAAATAAGAAAAAAATTTTAGAACATTTAGAGAAGCTTAACATAAATATTGAAGAATTCACAAGAAAAGAAAGGGAATTAAATTTAGGTATAAAGGACAAAAACTTTATAGAAAGCTATAAAAGTATTATAGAAAGAATTGTAAGAAATTTTATAGAAAAAAACGAGAATATCTTATTTCTTTTAGGAAGAGGAGGACAATTTATATTTCGAGATGACCCTTTTTCTTTTCATCTGAATATTATTGCGCCTTTAAATTTTAGAATAAAATACCTAACCCAAAAATATCTACTTTCGGAAGAAAAAGCTTTAGAAATAATAAAAGAAAAAGACTTTGAGAGAGAAGTTTTATATAATACCATCTTTAACTCAGATTGGAGAAATCCATATTTATATAACTTAATCATTGATCGTTCTTCTTTCAATGCCAATGAAATAGAGAGAATCATTACAGATATAATTGAAAGAAAAGAAATAACCCCCTCTTATCCTGAACAACTTCTCCTACCTACAAAGCCTAACTTTGCTAACAAAAGTGAAGAAGAATTTGCTAAATTATTATCCTTTTATCAGATAAGATGGGAGTACGAACCAAAAACTTTTCCCCTAGAATGGGACAGTGAGGGAGAGATCATAGAATCCTTTACTCCTGATTTTTATCTTCCTGATTTTGACCTTTATATCGAACTAACTTTACAAAAACCAAGGGTTATGAGTGAAAAACTAAAAAAGATAAAAAAACTAAAAGAATTGTATCCTAACATAAAGATAAAACTTTTTTACGGAAAGGAATATGAAAAACTACTTGCTAAATATGGAATTATGAAAATAAGATAAAAATATGGAAAAAATTGGAAAAATCTTATTCACAAAAGAAGAAATTAAAAAAAGAATGTAAATAATCAGGAGATGGAGATATTTTTAACAAAGTTTGGTAATTTATCAAAAGCTCTAAAAGCTGCAGATCAAAAAAATATAAACTATATAG
>CALHTV010000163.1 GCA_938039765.1 uncultured Dictyoglomus sp.
ATAGAGGTTGTTTATACTCTTGCTATTAACAAAGAGAGGTTACCTCAAAAGTCTACCTACTTTTATCCTAAACCTATTTCTGGTTTGTTATTATGGAAAATGGATGAGTGAGATAAATGAAAAGAAAAGAAGTAGGACTTATAGTAATTTCTGGTCTTTTAACTATAATTGGATTAATATTCATATATGATACAACGGCGGGTAAATTAATAGCAAAAGGGCTTTCTCCCTATCTTTTTGTAGAAAGGCAGTTGGTTGCTTTATTTATTGGATTAATTTTCTTTCTGTTTTTTATTTCTATATCTTACAGAATTTGGGAGAAAATATGGCTTTATGTCTATTTTATCAATCTGTTTTTTTTGCTGCTTGTGTTTGTCTTTGGTCGAGAAAGTCTTGGGGCTCAAAGATGGTTTTCTATTTTTGGTTTTTCTTTTCAACCCTCTGAATTATCTAAACTTTTTATAGTAATTACGTTGGCCGGATATTTTACTGAATTATCTCACAAAAAAAGAAATTTAGATCTTAAAGATTTCATTTTCTCTCTTATTTTAATTTTAATCCCTACTCTAGCAGTAATAATCCAACCTGATCTAGGAACTGGGATTGTTATATTTGCTACAGGAATTTTTATTATCTTCCTTTCTAGCATATCTTATAAATATCTTTTGAGACTAATTTTGTTAGGTTTTTTATTACTTCCATTTTTCTGGATTATGTTAAAACCCTATCAACAGGAAAGAATAATAACCTTTTTGGATCCAATGAAAGATCCTTTAGGTAGTGGCTATCAAGTGATTCAGTCGTTAATTGCTATTGGATCTGGAGGATTTTTAGGAAAAGGCTGGTTTCAAGGTACCCAGACTCATCTAAATCTTATTCCCGAACAACATACAGATTTTATATTTTCTGTTATAGGGGAAGAATTTGGCTTTTTAGGAAGCTTGATTTTAATTTTTCTCTATTATCTTTTGTTTAACCAAACTTGGAGTGTCTTGAGAAGTATTAAGGATGAGTTCGGTAAGTATGTTGTTGGGGGAATTTTGTTTTGTTGGTTTTTTCAAGCTTTTGTTAATCTCTGTATGGTCATAGGCTTAGCTCCAGTTGTAGGTATACCACTTCCATTTATAAGCTTTGCAAGAACATCCTTGATAACGAACTATGCTATGCTTGGGCTTATTATAAATATTTATATGAGAGGAGAAAAGCAGATTGTATGATAAATCTTGATAGCTTACTTTCAGATATTGAAAAACCATCAAGATATATAGGAAATGAGCATAATGTAGTTATAAAGGACTGGGATAAAGTCCAATTGAGGGTGGTTCTTGCATTTCCGGATTTATATGAAATTGGGATGTCTCATCTGGGTTTTCAAATTATTTATCATCTCTTGAATCGTAGAGAGGATACTTTGTGTGAAAGAGTTTTTGCTCCAGGAATAGATTTAGAAAAAAAGCTTAGAAACAGAAGAATACCTCTTTTTACTTTAGAAACAAAAAAACCTATAAATATTTTTGACTGGATAGCTTTTAGTCTTTCTTATGAGTTGACCTATTCTGGAATTTTGACTATTTTGAATTTAGCTCGGATACCAATTTTTTCTAGAGAAAGAGATGAAAACTACCCTTTAATTATAGCTGGTGGTCCGGTAGTTCTTAATCCTGAACCTATAGCTGACTATTTTGATATTATATTTATCGGGGAAGCAGAAGAAGCTTTAGATGAAATAATAGACGTATATCTTAAGTGGAAAAAGAAAGAAAATAGAAGAAAGATTGAGCTTTTTGAGAATTTATCGCAAATTACTGGGGTTTATATTCCTCTTTTATATGATCCTATTTATGAAGGGAATAAGTTTATAGGTTTAAATCCAAAATATTCTTGGGTTCCTAGAAAAGTAACTAGGAGAGTTGTTTATGATTTAGACAAAGCTTTTTTTCCTACAAAACCTATAGTTCCTCTACAACAGATTGTTCATAACCGAGGTTCAGTGGAAATAATGAGGGGATGTCAAAGGAATTGCCGTTTCTGTTTTGCTGGGTATATTTATCGTCCTAAGAGATATAGAGAAATAGATACAGTTATTAGATATGTTGAGGAGGTTTTTAAAAATACAGGCTATGAAGAAATAACTCTTCTTTCTTTAAGTAGTAGTGATTATCCTAAAATTGAAGAGTTGATAACTCGTTTAGTTGATAAATTTTCTCATTATTATGTGAATTTTTCTCTTCCTTCCTTAAGGGCTGATAATTTTTCTTTAGGCCTTGCTGAGAGGATAGAAAGAGTAAGAAAATCTAGTCTTACTTTTGCTATTGAATCAGGGAGTGAAAGATTGAGAAGAGTTATAAATAAAGGTTTAAAGGAAGAAGATTTTTTGGATACTCTTGAAATAGCTTTTCAAAAAGGGTGGAATAATATCAAGTTGTACTTTATGTTGGGTTTACCTACAGAAACTGAAGAAGATATAGAGCAAACAATAGAGTTAATATATAAAATTCTTGGAATTAATAAAAAAGCTCGCCTTCACCTTAGTTTTTCCGTGTTCATTCCAAAGCCGCACACTCCTTTTCAATGGGAAAAATTTGAAGATAGAGAAGTTATTGAGAGAAGAAGGAGTATGATTGTTAAGGCTTTAAGAAAAAAGAATGTGAATTTAGATTTTCATAATTATAGTATGAGTTATCTTGAGGCTATATTTTCAAGGGGAGATAGAAGGATTTCTAAGGTATTGTGGAAAGCTTGGGAAAAAGGAAGCAGATTTGAAGCTTGGAGTGAGTATTTGAATTTAGATCTTTGGGAACAAGTTTTTGAAGTAAATAATATTAATGTGAATGCTTATCTTAAAGAAAAGAAGATAGAAGAAGCATTGCCTTGGGACCATATTTTCTGTGGGGTTACCAAAAATTATTTATTAAAAGAAAGAGAAAGAGCCTATAGAGGTATTGAAACTGGCTCTTGTGAATGGAGAGCTTCTTGCGATTTTTGTGGGGTAATTCATGGAGAAAAGTATAATATATAGACTGACCTTCTATAAGCAAGGATTGTTAAAATATCTAGGGACAAATGATTTCTTAACCTTTTTAATTAGAGCTTTAAGAAGAGCAAGAATTCCTCTGCAATACTCTCAGGGTTATAATCCTCGTCCTCTTATTTCTTTAGGTTTTCCCTGCCCAGTTGGGGTTGAGAGTAAGAAGGAATACTTAGACATTGTTTTAAAAGAAAGCATGAAA
>CALHTV010000164.1 GCA_938039765.1 uncultured Dictyoglomus sp.
AGGAGATAATGAGAGAGATGAAGAATAAGGAGTGAATAACTTATGGTATTAAAAAGTAATGAAGATGAAATTATATTTAGGGAGGCTTTAAAGTCTATATTAGAAACTATTAAAAGGCTCGGGAAAATTCAAACCTACTCAATTTTAGCTCCTAAAATTGATCTCGCTAAACGCTTTTGGTATTTAGAATTAGAACGCAGAATAGCTTATCCTCATTTCTTGGAATTTGAAAACGAATTAGTAAAGCTTGAACCTGTAAGAAGATGCGTTTCTCTAATGCTGGAAAGAGATTTCCCTAAGCGTCTTGAAATAATAATTACGGATGAAAACGGAAAACCCGTGGAGAATCCCAATTATGAACCGTTTCTGATCGCTGAAATATTCACATTAACGTGTAGATATCTTGAACTATATGGCTTTGAATTTAAGGAAGAAAAATTTAAGGAATTATTTAATGAGATGATGGATTATGTTTATTCACCTACTAGAGAGCTTATCCTCGTTTCACCTTTAGAAAATTTTGAATTAGAGGATATGGAAGAATTTTCAGTTGAGGAATATAAGGTACGGAAACTAACGGAATGGGAGATAAAATCTTTAATCAATTTCGGCTATCGATTAGGATTTATTTTCACATCGGAACATGGAAATTTAGAGACTATTTTTTGCGTCGAGAGAATAATAAAGTCATCAAAAGTAAGCATTTCCCCTCTTCAGCATTATATAGAGGACTTCGTAACTGTACTCAGACTTTTAAAATCCGGCATCGTGGGTTTCAACGCTATATTGCATTATCCAAAGATTTGGAGAACTTCATTTGAAACATCATTCTCACATAGATTTCAATTTAGACAACCTCCTAAATATGTATTTAATTCGAAGGATGTTCAATCCTTTACTCAACTTTGGCGAGAATATAATAAATTAAAGAATCAGTTTCCGAATAACATAAAATTTTCCTTAAGATGGTTTAATAAAGCCTATGAAGAACGGGAAACTCTAGATAAATTAGTAGATTTAGCTATAGCACTTGAAGTACTATTTGGAACTTCTAACAAATTGGACTTATATGTGCCTTCTTTTATAGGCTCTAGTAAAGAAGAGAAACTAAAATTAAATAAAGATATAGAAAAATTGCTGAGAATAAGAGGGGCAATTGTTCATTCTGGTCATCCTAGCCGTCGTCATAAAGTCACTCCGGATTTCGTAAACTCGATCGAAGATATTTATAGAAAGTCCATGCGAAAGTTCTTAAGGTTGCTTCAAGATTTAAAATACAACGATATTAAAAGAAGTATTAAAGACTCTTTATTGGATTGAGAAAAGCTCTACTTTTTTAAATCGTCCAAATACGATCGTCAAAGCCTAAACCGTGGATAGTTAGAAATTTCTAATTTAGGAAATAAAAGATAAATGAAAATATTCGATGATTTATCTAAAAGTTGACAATAATCTAAAATTTTATTAATTTTGAGGTAATTAATTTCCTTTTAGAGCTTGATTAATAAAAATGCATCCAATGAAATACCGGTCAACAGCGATTAAAATCATAGGAATTATTTTCTTATTTGGTCTAATTTGTTATATTTTCACGGAGTTTATTATACACCCATTTCTTCCACAAAGAGTAAGGAGGATAATAAATGAAATGGAGTCAAAGCTGTTTAGTTTATTCAGAAAAGAAGACCTTTTTTGACGCCTCGAGAGTATAGAGATAGCTTGGGCATCGAACTTGTTGATCTTCCTCCTAAAGAGAAAGAAGAGCTGAATTAGAGAAATTCTATGAAGCGCATCCTTTTCCTCCTAAATTAAAGGTCTTAAAAATAAAATTTAGCCAACCGAGAAAGTATAGAGATCTCAAAGATAGGATAGGTATAATAACTTATATTCCTCTAACTGATCCCCAAAACGTTCTCAGTGGCTACCCAATGTATATCTTTATCTTTAAAAGAGTGGATGAGAAATGGGAAATAGAAAAACCTTATGTGTGACGGCAGACGAGAAAACACAATATAATAGACTAAAAGGAAGATATCCGATAATACTTCTAAAAGAATGCAAAATATAAAATCAAAAGTTTCGGTAAAGCGGTTGGATTAATTATAAACTCTCTCTTAAACTATAAGATACTAAAAATTTTATATAGTTGTAAGCAAAGTATTATACTTATGTTACAACAATTTGTGAACAGACGTCAAGAACTAGATTTTCTAGAAAAAAAGTATTTTGATGGTTCAGCTCAACTGATAATAATATATGGGAGAAGAAGAGTAGGTAAAACAGAGTTAATTAAAAAATTTCTTCAAGGGAAAAAAGGTATATACCTTCTCTGCACCAGAGATAGTATATCTGAAAATGTAAAAGAGCTCAAAAGAAGGTTTAGTGAATTCACAAAAAAGGAGTATTTTCTAAAATTGGAGACAGACTCATTCTTCGATTTATTCAAATATTTCTTGGATGAAATTAATGATGAGCATATTGTGATCGCGTTAGACGAATTCCCTTACCTCATTGAACTTAATAAGGGTGTGGTCTCATCCTTCCAAAAAATATGGGATGAGCTTTTGAAAGACAGAAAAGTTTTCCTAATCCTCTGCGGATCAAGTATAGGAATGATGGAAACTGAAGTCTTAGGCTATAAAAGCCCATTATATGGACGAAGGACTGGAGAATGGAAGGTTGAACCATTTAAATTCAAGGACATGTTTTCTGTTTTCAGAAATTTTTCCTTAGACCAACTTGTTCAAATTTGGTCCATATTTGGTGCAACACCATTCTACCTAAACCAAATAAACCAAAACTTTCCTCTAGAAGAAAATATAAAGGAAAAAATTTTAAGTAAAGGTGAAATTCTCTATAATGAACCACTAATACTGTTAAGAGAAGAATTTAGGGAACCAAGAACCTACACTCTAATTCTAAAATATCTTTCTCTCGGCTATAATACACTAGGAGAACTTTCTTCAGTTACTGGAATAGATAAAGGTAACCTTTCTAAATACATTTCAGAGCTAGAAGAAACAAGATTAATAGAATATATTTTACCTCTTGGACAGAGAAAAAGGGGAATATATGTTATCAGTGACCCCTTCTTTAACTTTTGGTTCAGGTTCGTCTACCCCAACTTATCTGATTTAGAAGCCGGACTTGTAAATGAAGTTTACCAAAGAATTTTTTATCAACTAAATTCTTATTTCGGCTTAATGTTTGAAAAACTAATCTTTGAGCTAGTTAAAGCTAAAGAAATCTCTCTTCCTATTCCTTTTACTGAAGTTAGAAAATGGTGGTTTAAGGATAAAGAAATTGATTTAGTCGCTCTTGACCACGAACGGAAACAGGTCATTTTTGCAGAATGTAAATGGCAAGACAACGTGGATGCAGAAGAAATTATAGAAGGTCTTAAAGAAAAATCTTGGTTTGTAAAATGGAATAATATTGAAAGAAGAGAATATTTCGCCATATTTGCAAAAAGTTTTAAAAAGAAGGTAGAGAAACCAAATATATTCTTGTTTGATTTAAAACTTTTAGAAAATACTTTAAAACAGTTATAGAAAAGGTGCTAACCCTTCCTTTCAATATTTATGTGCTTTAAACGTTTATTTATAGTAAAATATATATCACATTACGATTTAAATGTCTCCAAAAGAAAATATTATGTTGCTTTTAAACAGAATATGCCCCCAACAAGTGCCTTTCGCACACTGTGACAGGCACCTTCCACGTGGTGAAATGGAACGTGTTGCAAGAAATATGGGAATGGCTTTACTCTGCTACAGACCATGTTACATAGAATATATCTCAGATGTTGAACTAACTGTAAAATATGAGGGCGAATATATTACAAGAAAATATGAAACTCCACTTGGAA
>CALHTV010000165.1 GCA_938039765.1 uncultured Dictyoglomus sp.
TAAAGGCATTATCTGTAAAAGGTGGAGATTCAAATCTTGCTTCCCAAACTATAATCTTTATACAAGAACTTACTAATGAAATAAAAACCTTAGATAAAACTATTCTCTTTGTTTCTCTACCCTCAAGCAATCCCTATAAGAATGAACAATCTGAAGAAATTTTGCTGAGTCTACAAAATATCTTAGGTAGAGTAGAAAAAATTTATACACCGGTGGAGGATGATGAAATTTCATTGGTAATTAGAAAAAGACTTTTTAGTAGTATTAATGAAGAAGAAGCTAAAGAAGTGATAGATGAATTTCTAGATTATGCAGAAAGAGAAAAATTGCTTCCTGAAGGTATTGAAAGAATACATTATCGAGAAAAATTTATAAGAAGTTATCCTTTCCAACCTGAGGTAATTGATGTTCTATATAAGCGATGGGGGAGTATTTCAAACTTTCAGAGAACAAGAGGTGTACTAAGAATTCTTGCATTATTAGTACATTCATTAAAGGATTCTAAAATTCCCTTTATAAGATTAGGAGATTTCAGCCTTGAAAATACTGAGATAAGAAGAGAGATTATAAAGTACATTGGTTCAGAGTTTGATAGCATTATAAGTCAAGATATAACATCAAAAGATTCTGGGGCTAAAAAGGTAGATAGAAGTCTTGGAGATGCTTATCTTTCTTTTTCTTTTGGAACAAAGTGTGCCACTGCAATCTTTATGTACTCCTTCTCTGGGGGACCTGAAAAAGGAGCAAGTCATAATGAGATAAAGCTCGCTTGTTCTGATACTTCTGTTCCAAGCAGTATTATTGTAGAGGCAATAGAGAAGTTAAAAGCTAATCTTTTCTACCTTTCTGACACAGGTTTATTCTTTACTAACCAGCCAAACCTAAATCGTCTCCTCTTAGATAAAATGGAGAATATAAGGGAGAATGAGTTGGAATCAGAAGAAAAAACCATCTTGGAGGAGATTTCTAAAGGACAGAATTTTAAAATCTATATTTGGCCCAATAATTCAAGAGATATACCTGATACAAAAGATCTAAAACTAATCCTTCTAAAAGATAGAGAAAAGAGCAAGGAAATTTTTGAAAATTATGGAGATAAACCAAGGATATATAGAAATACTCTTATTTTTCTTTATCCATCAGAATCAGCTAAGATAAATTTCTATAATTTTTTGAAGAGAAAGATAGCATGGAAGATAATAGAAAGCGACAAAAATCTACATCTTACTGATGAACAAAGAGATGAAGTAGCAAAAAACGTAAGAAAAATCAAAAGTGATATAAAAAGGCAAATAAGAGAGCTTTATCGTATTCTTTTGGTTCCCTCAAGAGAGGGATTTAAAGAGATAGACTTAGGTATTCCTACTTATGGAGTTGATATTAACATAGATAAGGAAGTTTATGAAAAACTAAAAAGTGATGGTGAAATTCTCGAAAAATTAAGTCCATTAACCATAAAGGAAAAATATCTAAAGGACAATGACTACGTTTCTACAAAGAATATATTAGAATCTTTTTATAAAACTCCAGGGGAAATAAGGATAGTAAAAGAAGAAGTTCTTATAGCTACTATTAATGAAGGAGTAAAGCAAGGCCTATTTGGAGCAGGATATTTAGAAAATGGTGTGCCTATACCTCAATATTTTAAAGAGGAATTCTCACCAAGATTAGAGGAAAAGGAGATAATTATTAAGAAAGAACTATGTCAAAGAGAGGATAGAAAAATAGAAAAAACTGAAGAGAAAATTCAATTAACAACTCAATCTATAGGAGTTAAAGAAGAGGCAAAAATAGAAGAAGTAAAAGAAAAGGTTGAGTCCTACAAAAAAATTTATCTTAAATTGAATGTTGAATCAGGTAAATTTTCAGATGTTGCAAGGATGGTCAATTTTATTAAAGAAAGGTTTGAGACCATAAAAATAAACATAACGATATCAGCCCAAAATGGAGAAATAACTAAAGAGGATTATGAAAACAAAATTTTGGAAGCTGTAAAGCAAGCAGAAATTGAAATAGAGGAGGAAAAACTAGAATAGATATCATACCTAATTCCCAGAATTTATAAACTAAATCGTCATTTATTTCCCAATTTAGTGCTATACTTTAGATATAATGTTATTAATAAAACTTATTATTTCAATGTCCACTAAAAAAATGAGATTGCTCAAGATATTAGAGAATTAATCTACGAATTTTGAGAATATTAATAATTATTAAAATACCTGTTTTATCAACGATTTTAATATTTTTAAGCTTTCAGGAATTTCCATTTGATATCTTCCTTTAAATTCTAATGTTAAATAAGTTTAAGGGCAAAATTCCCCATCCCAAAGGAAGATGTAACTCATCTATCCCATATATTATCTGATACATATATGGAAACTTATCCCCTAAATAGTTTACTTTACCGTATGTATCATGATAAGGGTAAAAAAGAGAAGAATAGTTCTCATACTGAAAGGAGGTGAAAAGTGATTACTGGTCAGTGACATTTCCTCCTTAATTTTATAGGTATGTGATATAATATTATAATTAAGAATTTCTAAAATTAGGAATGGTCTAAACTAAAAGATGAACATAGATTTAAAAACTGGAAAAACTC
>CALHTV010000166.1 GCA_938039765.1 uncultured Dictyoglomus sp.
TGAGGAAGTTGCTGTTTCTAAAGATGAAAGTAAACGAGGACTAACCTTAGAAGACTTAGGTTTATCTACAAGAGCATATAATTCTTTGAGACATGCAGGAATACATACAATAGAAGATCTCTTATCTAAGACTAGAGAGGATCTAATGAAGATTAAAAACTTTGGGCAGAAATCCCTCCAAGAACTAGAGGAAAAATTAAAAGAAAAAGGTTTGAGTTTAAGAGATGGTGGAAATCCTGAAGGCGAGAAAGGAGAGACCTTAGAATGAGGCATCGTAAAGCATACAGGAAGTTAAGTAAACCGACTCCTCAGAGAAAGGCTTTATTGAAAGCTTTGTTGATTTCTTTATTCAAGCATGGAAAGATTGTTACTACTTTACCAAGAGCTAAAGAAGTAGTAAGAATTGCGGAAAAGCTTCTAACTATTGCTAAGAACGATTCAGTTCACCACAGGAGATTAGTGTATGCTTGGCTGCAGGATAGAGATTTGGTAAGGAAGGTTTTTGTTGAAATAGCACCTAAGTATAAAGATAGAAATGGCGGTTATACAAGAGTACTAAAAGCAGGCTTCAGAAGAGGCGACGCAGCAGAGCAAGCAGTCATAGAATTAGTATAATGATTGAAGTAAAAGGTGTAAACTATACTTATCAACCTGGTACTATACAGGAGAAGGTAGCTCTTAGAAATATCAATTTAGAGATACCTTCTCCTTCTTTTTTATGTATTGTAGGAGCCAATGGATCAGGAAAATCAACCTTTGCAAGACTTATAAATGGATTGCTTATTCCTCAAGTTGGAGATGTAATAGTTGATGGAATAAATACAAAAGATGAAGATAAATTATGGGAAATAAGAAAAAATGTTGGTTTGGTTTTTCAAAATCCAGATAATCAAATAGTAGGAATGACAGTAGAAGAAGATATAGCCTTTGGATGTGAAAATTTAGGATTACCTCCTAAAGAAATAGAAGAAAGAATAGAATTTGCTCTAAAAGCTGTGGGAATGGAAGAGTATAGAAAATATCCACCATATTTACTATCTGGTGGGCAAAAACAAAGAGTAGCTATAGCTGGGGTTTTAGCTATGCTGCCTAAATATATTGTTTTAGATGAGCCTACAACCATGCTTGATCCTAAAGGAAGAAAAGAGATAATGGAAATTATTAAGAATTTATATGAGAAAGAGAAAAAGACTATAATATTAATAACGCATCATATGGAAGAGGCTATATGGGCAGAAAGAATAATTGTTTTCTTCAAGGGTGAGATTGTAGCGCAAGGAAACCCCAAAGAGATTTTTTCAAAAGATGAATTGTTAGAGCTTTGGGGATTAAATTTACCATTAACGACAAGAATATCAAAATGTCTTTATGAGAGAGGTTTTAATCTACCACATCCTTTGCTTTCTCCAGAGGAATTAGCTTTATGGCTTTAATAAGTTTTGTTAATGTTTCATATACTTACTTAAAAGATACTCCTTTGGAAAAAGAGGCTCTGGATTCTATATATCTTGATATTGAAAAAGGAGAAAGAGTTGGAATAATTGGTAAGACGGGGTCGGGCAAATCTACATTAATTCAATTAATGGGAGGACTCATTTATCCAACTTTAGGAGATGTTTTTATTAAGGGAAAGAATATAAAAAATTGGAGTTCCAAAGAATTATGCAAAGTAATAGGGATTGTTTTTCAGTATCCAGAATATCAATTTTTTGCGGAGACAGTTTTTGAAGAGGTTGCTTTTGGACCTCATAATATTGGAATACCAGAAGGTAAACTTGAAGACTGTGTAAAATCTGCTCTTGAGGCTGTAGGTTTATCATTTTATGAGATTCGAGATAGATCTCCCTTTCATCTTTCGGGAGGAGAAAAAAGAAGACTAGCTATTGCAAGTATCTTAGCAATGGAACCTGAAGTTTTAGTCCTTGATGAGCCTACTGCTAATTTAGATCCTAAAGGAAAATCAGAAATTATGAGTTATATTGATAAGTGGATCACTAAGAATGAGAGAACTTTGATTTTAGTATCCCACGATCTAGATGAGGTTATAAGATTAGTAACAAGAGTGGTGGTATTGAAAAATGGGCAGATAATATTTGATGGTCCTTCAGAAAAGTTGTTCATAAACTATGAAAAGATTGAAGAAGCAGGATTAGATATACCTGAGATAGTTAAGATAAGAAAAATATTACTAGAGAAAGGCTATCCAGTAGAAGGAGCCTTTACTATTCATGAGATTGTAGAAAGAATTTTGGCCTATAAAGGATATACTGCTCTATGGAAGTGTTAAAGGCTTTTCCTTTAGGTCAATACATACCATCAAATTCCTTTCTACATAAATTAGATGCGAAAGCCAAAATTATAGCTTCTTTTTGGTTAATTCTTTTTATTTTTCTTTTAAGGCTAAATTTATCTTATTTATTTATTTTATTATTAATTCTTTTAGGCATTTATATATCTTCTATTCCCTTTAAATATTTCTTGAAATCTTTAAAACCTGTATATTTTTTAATTCTTTTTACTCTTATTATTCACCTATTTTTTGGAGAAGAGGGAGGAAAAGTTTTTTGGAGGTTTGGGATTATTCGTATTACAGAATTGGGTATAAAAATGGCTATTTTTATGTCTCTAAGATTAATTTTTATAGTGATGATAACCTCTCTTCTAACCCTGACCACTTCTGTTTTAGAATTAGCACAAGCTTTAGAAGATCTTTTAAAACCTTTAGCTATTTTAAAGTTTCCTGTTCATGAATTCTCTATGATGATGACTATTGCTATAAGGTTTGTTCCTACGCTTTTAGATGAAACTGATAAGATAATTAAAGCTCAAAAAGCTAGAGGAGCAGAATTTGGAAAAGGAAGTATTGTTAATCAAGCAAAGAGCCTTTTACCCATAATTATTCCTCTTTTTATAAATGCTTTTAGAAGAGCGAATGAATTAGCAGAAGCAATGGAATCAAGGTGTTATCGAGGAGCGCAAGGTAGGACAAGGTATAGAAATTCATATTGGTCTTTGAAGGAATCACTTTTTATAACTTTTATTTTTTGCTATTCGGTTCTTCTTTTAATAATGTTTTGAAGATGACAAACTGGAAAATAGAGATAGCTTATATTGGTAAGGATTTCTGTGGTTTTCAAAAACAACCAGGGAAACGTACTGTGCAAGGTGAATTAGAGAAAATATTAAGTTTTATATTTGATGAAGAGATAAAGGTCATTGGAGCAGGGAGAACTGATGCAGGGGTTCATGCTTTAGGTCAAGTAGTTAATTTTCTCTCTAGTAAATCTTTCTCGAGAGAAAAACTATACAGGATATTGAATAAAATGTTTCCTGAGGATATAAAGTTAAAAAAAATAGAAGAAGTTGATGAGAGATTTCATGCACGTTTTTCTGCTAAGAAACGTTGGTATGTTTATTTTATTTATAATAATAAAGAAAAAAACATCTTTTTGAAAGATTTTTGTTGGTGGGTAAAGGAAGATTTAGATAGGAATTTATTGACTTTGTCTGCAGGTCTTTTTAAAGGAAGACATAATTTTATAAATTTTTGTATTTTAGAAGACAAAAAAATTAATACAATAGTTGAAATTTATGACTCCTTTTGGTATTTTAGAGATTGTTTTTTGTTTTATTTTATCTCTGCTCCATTCTTTTTGAGAAAAATGGTGAGATTTATAGTAAGTAGTATGCTAGAAGTAGCTAAAGGTCGAAAGACTTTAGAAGAGTTAAAAGATTATTTATTGGCCTCTAAAAATGAAAGGTTTTCTATACCTGCTCCTGCGCAGGGTTTGTATCTTTATAGGATAGATTATTGACACGATTAATAAATTTATATTAAAATGCTACGGGAAAGGAGGAAAGGAAAAATGAAAACTTTTATGGCAAAAAAAGAAGAGGTAAAGAGAGAATGGTATGTGGTAGATGCTAAGGGAAAAGTATTAGGTAGACTCGCTTCTGAAATAGCGAAGATATTAAGAGGCAAACATAAAGCAATTTTTACACCTCACGTAGATACAGGAGACTTTGTAATAGTAATAAATGCAAAGGATGTAGTTCTTACAGGTAAAAAGGAGAATCAAAAAATGTATTTCTTCCATTCAGGATATCCTGGAGGGGATAGACTTATTTCAGCTAAAGAACTAAGAGCAAAGGCTCCTGAAAGAATGATCTATTTAGCTGTTAAAGGTATGCTTCCAAAAGGTCCTCTTGGTAGAAAGATGCTTAAAAAACTAAAAGTTTATGCAGGGCCTGAGCATCCTCATCAAGCCCAACAGCCTAAAGAATTGAAAATATAGTGGGAGGGATAAATGTTGGAGTTTACTTCTCAAGATGTAAAAGTTATTCATGAAGTAGGTGGAAGAAAAACTGCACGAGTAAAAGTATGGCTTCGTTTTCCTGGAGAAGGGAAGATTATTGTAAATGATAAACCTTTAGAAGAATATTTTGGGGGAAGAATATTCTTTCATAAAATAGCAAAGAAGCCCTTAGAATTGACAAGAATGGACGCTCAAGTTGATGTAATTGCACAAGCCATAGGTGGGGGAGTAAGTGCACAAGCACAGGCTTTAGCACATGGTATAGCAAAGGCTCTTGTAGCCTTAAAAGAAGATTGGAAAGCTCTTCTTAAAAAAGAGGGATTATTGAAAAGAGATCCAAGAGAAAAAGAAAGAAAGAAGTATGGATTAAAGAGAGCAAGAAGAGCCCCACAATACTCAAAACGTTAGTTTTTTATGGAATTAGAAGATTATATTATAAATCTGGCTCGCGAAGCTATTAAGGTATACTTGAAGGAGGGGAAACTTATTTCTCCTCCTCCTAATCTTCCTGAGTATTTGAAAAGAAGAGCTGGGGTTTTTGTATCTTTACATAAAAAGTCTACTGGAGAATTAAGAGGGTGTATTGGTACTATTATTCCTGCTACTTCTAATGTGGCTGAAGAGATTATAAGAAACGCTATAAGTTCTGCAACTGAGGATCCAAGATTTTTACCTTTAGATCTCTCTGAACTAGAAGATATTGAAATCTCTGTAGATGTATTGTCTCCACTAGAAGAAATAAGGGATATAAGTGAACTAGATCCTAAAAGATATGGAATAGTTGTAGAGAAGGGGTGGAGGAGAGGAGTACTTCTTCCTGATCTTGAGGGGGTAAATACTGTGGAAGAGCAATTGCGCATAGCTTTAATGAAAGCAGGAATTTCACCCTCAGAGAATTTCAAGATATATAGATTTTCTGTAGAAAGATTTAAGGAATGATTGATGAAAGAAGCTTTATACTATCAGAAATTAGAAAATCAGAAAGTTTTATGTCTATTGTGTCCTCATCACTGTATTATTTCGCCTAATAAAAGGGGATTTTGTGGAGTTAGAGAAAACATTGAAGGAGTTCTATATACGCTAATTTATGGAAAAACAAGTTCTATTGCGTTAGATCCTATTGAAAAGAAACCTCTTTATCATTTTTATCCTGGAAGTTCAATACTCTCACTTGGTACTGTTGGCTGTAATTTTAAATGTCCTTTTTGTCAAAATTGGAGTATATCTCAAGTTTTTCCCGAGGAAATTCCTTTAGAGAAAATAGAAAAGGAGACTCTTGTAAATCTTGCCTTGAAAAACAACTCTATTGGGATCTCTTACACGTATAATGAGCCTTTCATATGGTACGAATTTGTTCTAGAAGTTAGTAAATTTGCTAAGAATTATGGTCTAAAAAATGTTCTAGTAACTAATGGTTATGTTGAAGAAGAGCCATTTCTTGAGATTGCTCCCTATATTGATGCCATGAATATAGATATTAAGTCTATTAAAGAAGATTTTTACAATAAATTATGTAAAGGATCTCTAAAAAACGTTCAAAGGATAATTGAACTAGCATATAGTAAAGGAATTCACATAGAATTAACAAATCTAATTATAACAGGATATAATGATAAAAAAGAGGAAATTTTAGAATTAATTGAGTATGTAGCAAGCATAGATCCTAATATACCTCTCCATTTTACAAGATATTTTCCTGCCTATAATTTTACGAATCCTCCTACTTCCTTAGAGATACTAAAATTTGCTTATAAAGAAGCTCAAAAGAAATTAAACTTTGTTTATATTGGGAACATATGGGATCCTGAAAGTAGCACTACTTATTGTCCTTCTTGTAAGAAGGAGTTAATTATAAGAGAAGGCTATCATATACGAAAGAATTTATTAAAAGTATCGAATATATGTCCTTATTGTGGGTTTAAGATCTCAAATTACGTGGGGGGATAAGTAATGCGTCTTCTGAAAAATAAGAGGCTTGTAATATTTTTATTATTTATAATAGGATTCTTAGGTTATAGCTACTACGACTGGCTTAGAGACTCGCCGTGGAGGGAAAAGTGGAAAAACTTAGATAAATTTGTTGGAAAAGAAATTACTCTGAAAGGCGAAGCTGCAAATCCTTACGGGATATGGGGAAGTATTTATTCAGCTTATTCTCTTCTCTTTGAGAATTTTCAAGTTACGGTTTTGAGTACTACAGGTATTCCTGCTGAAGGGGAAAAGTTAGTTATTGTAGGAGAAGTTAAAAAAAATTTTGAGGTAGTAGGTTTTTGGGAAGGCAAAGAAGTAAGAGAGGTTTATCCCTTAGTTATACTGGAAAAAGAAAGGAGAGAACTGAAGTGAGAAGGTTATTTGGAACTGATGGCATTAGAGGAATAGTAAATGAAGAATTAACGCCTGAACTTGCATATAAGCTAGGAAGAGCAATTATAGGTTATTTTGGGGATATACGAGGTAAAAAAGTTATAATAGGTAGTGATACAAGAAGTTCTAAAGATATGCTTAAGTCTGCATTAATTGCAGGTTTAACCTCAGGAGGATTAGATGTATTAGATGTAGGAATAATTCCAACTTCAGCTCTTTCATATTTAGTTACATTGGATTCTGAAGTTATTCTAGGAATAATGTTATCTGCCTCTCACAATCCGGTAGAATATAATGGAATAAAAATTTTTAAAAATAATGGTTTTAAACTAGAAGATAATGTAGAAGAAATTGTTGAAGATTATATAAGAAAAGATGATAATTACTTTAGAGCCAAGCCAGAAGATGTTGGTAGAGTCTATAGTTTTAAAGAAGCAAAGGAAGTTTATAAGAACTTTCTCAAGAATATCATTAATGAGGATTTTAAAGGATATAAAATTATGTTAGATTGTGCTTTTGGAGCTGTTTCTGATATAGCTCCAGAGATTTATAGAGAATTAGGAGCAGAAGTAGTTGCTTTTAATTATGAGTATGATGGATTAAACATAAATAAAAATTGTGGAGCTGTATATCCAGAGATTGGTAGGGAACTTTTTATAAAATCGGGGGCAGACATAGGTTTTACCTATGATGGAGATGCAGATAGAGTTATGGCTTATTCAGAGGAGGGAGAAATAATAGATGGAGATAAAATTTTGGGGATTTTAGCTACCTATCTTGAAGAAAGAGGAGAGCTTAAAAAGAATAAAGTTGTAGGAACTATTATGACAAATTTAGGATTAGAAATGTACCTAAAAACTAAAGGGGTAGACTTAATAAGGACGAAGGTTGGAGATAGATATGTTTTAGAGGAAATTGTGAAAAATGGCTTAATTCTTGGGGGAGAGACTTCTGGACATATTATTTTGTTTAATTACTTACCTACAGGGGACGGTCTTTTAACCTCTTTATTTCTTTTGAAAATCTTGAAAGAATTAAAGACTAAACTTTCAGAATTATCTAAAGAAATAAAGATTTTTCCTCAAGTACATAGTAAAATTCCCATAAAAAATTTCATCATTAACGAAGAGGATGAGGAAAAAATGGAAAAAATTGTAAGGGAGGTGATTGATAGGAGGGATATAAGATATATAATCAGAAAATCTGGTACAGAACCTGTTGTGAGAATTACTTTAGAAGGAGAAGTCCCTAAAAATCTCTTAGAAGATTTGCTTTCTAAAATAAATTTAAAAATTTTTGAATATTTAAATCAAAAATAAGCGCCTGGACTTACCCTGTTTAAACAGGGTAAGTTGACGAGGTGGAGGTTTATCGAGATTTCGGCGGATGCCTCCAGGCAGCTGCTACCTGCCTTAAGGAGACTCACAAAACTGGTGGGTGACCGCCAGGACAAAAGGTCTCCAGTAGCTTTTAGGGACTTTCTCCTTCTCCTGATTACTTTATATAGGAGGAGGAGAGATATGTGTGGGATTTTTGGCTATATTGGAGATAAAATTTGCCTTCCATATATTGTTAGTGGTTTAGAGAAATTAGAATATCGAGGATATGATTCTGCAGGAGTAGCTTATATAGATAATGAAGGGAATCTAGAGATTAGAAAAGTGGTAGGAAAAGTGCAAAATCTTAAAGAAATTCTTGATCTCTCGGTAAATTCTTTTATAGGAATAGGTCATACTAGGTGGGCTACTCATGGTGGGATAACTCAGCAGAATGCTCATCCTCATGTAGATTGTCAAGGAAATATAGCAGTGGTACATAATGGGATAATAGAAAATTATAAGGAATTAAAAGATTATTTAATAAAAAGAGGGCATATTTTTAGAAGTCAAACGGATACTGAAGTAGTACCTCATCTTTTGGAAGATTTAATTGATAACGAAGGCTTAGAATTAGAATATGCGATAACAAATATTTTTTCAAAATTAAATGGTTCTTTTGCGCTATTGATTATGGACAAAAGGAGACCTAATGTTCTTTATGCTTTAAGAAAGCAAAGTCCTCTTATCGTAGGATTTGGTAATAAAGAGAACTTTGTTGCATCAGATATTCCTGCTCTAGGTGAATATACTGATAAATTTTATTATCTAAAAGATAATCAAATGGCAAAAGTAACAAGAGACGAAATAAGGATTTGGGATTCAAATGTAAAGAAATATATTGAGATAAATCCCATAAAAATTCCTCAAGAAAGAATTAGGGCAGAGAAAAATGGATATCCTCATTTTATGTTGAAAGAAATTTTTGAACAACCTTTAGTGGTTAGAAGAATAATTACGGAGTTAGAAAGGGATCCAAGTGGTAGCTTTGAAATAAAAGATATTATAAATTGTGATATTCCGTGGCACAAGGTCGAGAAGATATTTATTGTAGCTTGTGGTACTTCTTATCATGCAGGTTATTATACAAAATTTTCTTGGGAGGAAGAGCTACCTTATTGGGTTGAGGTAGAACTTGCTTCACAGGTACATCACAGAAATTTAAGGATTCCAGATAACACTGTGTTTGTCACTATAAGTCAGTCTGGGGAGACAGCAGATGTGATTTCTACTTTACGTAAAGTTAAGGAAAAAGGTTATAAAGTTTTGTCTTTAGTTAACAATCCTCAAAGTACTGTTGCTAGAGAAAGTGATTATTTTATAAATCTTAGGGCAGGAATAGAGATTGGCGTTGCAGCAACAAAGACTTTTATGGCAGAATTGGTATATTTAGATTTACTTAAAGAATATATTAAATATAAGCTTTTTAATGAAAAGGTAAATTTGGAAAAATGGGTTTTGCTTCCTACATATTTAGAAAACTATTTGACAAATATAAAGGACTTAGTTTTTGATATTGCAAAAAAATACTATAATAAAAAGAATTTCTTATATTTAGCTAGAGGAAGAAATTTTCCATTAGCCTTAGAAGGAGCTTTAAAATTGAAAGAGATTTCATATGTCCATGCAGAAGGTATACCAGCAGGTGAAATGAAACATGGACCTATTGCTCTTTTAGATCCAGAAACTCCAGTTTTTGGTATTGTTTACCAAGATGATACTTATACTAAAATGCTAAATAATTTAGAAGAGGCAAAAGCAAGAAAAGCTCCTATAATTGCCTTAGGTAATGAAAATGATAGGAAATTAGAAAATTTAGTTGATGATCTAATCCCAATCCCTAGCATAGATCCCTTTTACTATCCTTACTTAGGTACAGTGGTATTACAACTTTTTGCGTATTATGTGGCTGACCTCTTAGGCAGAGAGATTGATCAGCCTAGAAATTTAGCTAAATCAGTGACGGTAGAGTGAGAGAATGAACCATATAAGCATTGAAGTTGGACTTGATATAATTGAAATAGAAAGAATTAAAAATGTTTGTGAAAAATATAAAAATTTTAAAGAACGTATATATTCTCAGGAAGAGTTAAAGCAAATAGGTAGCAAAAAAGATATATATCCCTCCTTAGCTGCGCGTTTTGCAGCTAAGGAGGCATTTATTAAAGCTATAGGTGGTAAATATCCAGGATGGAGCTGGAAGGATATAG
Source organism: uncultured Dictyoglomus sp. (assembly GCA_938039765.1). Taxonomy (GTDB): domain Bacteria; phylum Dictyoglomota; class Dictyoglomia; order Dictyoglomales; family Dictyoglomaceae; genus Dictyoglomus. Next base: position 10,267 of record CALHTV010000166.1, read on the forward strand.
AGGTTCTTTATGGCCTTAATGGAAAACCAGAGATAAGACTTAGGAATAAGGCTTTAGAAATTGCTTTGGAGAAAAGGATAAAAGAAATAAAATTAAGTTTATCTCATACACGTAAATATGCTGTCGCTGTTGTAGTTATCACTTTGATAAAGGGGGAGCAAATATGAAAGAATCTCCCTTAGAGGTTTTAAGAGAGAATATAGAAACTCTTAAAAGAATATCTGGAAAAATATTAGTACCTGAGTCCTCTGAGAGCACTAAATATGCTGAAGAGTTTATATACCTTCGTCAAAAAATAGAGGACCTAATATTGGAACTAAAAAAACAAAATATTCCAATTGAGTCAGAAATTGTGAAATTAAGTGAGATTGATGGAGAAATCAAAAAGAATCTAAAAACTTTATATAAGGTTTTAAAGAATTCAGAGTTGAAAAATAAAGGAAAGGATTATCCAAAAGAAAACTGGTGGTGGCATATATGGGAGATAGTAGAGGGAGAAAGAAGGAAGAGCTTAAAAAGAAGTGTTATATTATTTTTAGTTATAGGGTTGATATTAGGTACGGTCTTCTTTATAGATAGTTATTTTAAAACTCCTTCGGAAGAAATTATTGAAACAATAGAGAAGAGTCATAAGTATCTTTCGAATAACGATTTTAAAAATGCAGAAAAAATTCTTAAGGATAAGATACTCAAGTATGAAAATAGTCCTGAACTGTGGCTTGCTTTAGGTATTGTTTTCGAGAGAGAAAATAAAAAAGAAGCAGAAAACGCCTTTAAAAGGGCTTTAGAACTGTATAAGAGTGAGGAGGAATTTTTGATAAATAGAGCTCTTGAGTACAAGAAATTAAATGATTTAGAAAAATCAGAGAAAGATCTTTTGCAGGTTTTAAAACTTGATCAGAATAACTCTCATGCTTTATATATTTTAGGTACCATATATGAAGAAAAAAATAAAATTGCTGAAGCTATTAAGATTTATAAAGCCATAGAAGAATTAGGAGACAAAGCTGATCCTAAAATACTGGTGATGAGCAAAATGAGGCTTGCTACTTTATTGCAGAAAATTACTTTACCAGAGTTGAAAGGTGATAATTGAAATTTCTCTTTTTTTGTGATATATTCATAATTAAAAGAGCCCTGCTGTGTGCGTGGTGTTTACTGTGGTCCTGGCTCAACACCTCATTTCGGGAGGCTGACCTCCTGTCTTGGGATTGCGGCTCTTAAAGAGCTACATAACCAAGCAGGGTAGGCCTCAATTTACTGGACTGGGGCGCAAGGACTTCAGCACCACGGCACAGCGGGGCTTTTAGTATTGGAAACATTTAAAGGAGAGGGTATAGCATATGGCGATAAGTCGAGATATTAGAGAAAAATTCGTTAGTTTTTTTGTTAGAAATGGTCATCTACATCTTCCAAGCGCATCTTTAGTGCCAATAGATGATCCCACATTACTTTTTACTACTGCTGGAATGGTCCCTTTTAAACCTTATTTTTTGGGACAAGGTATTCCACCTAAAAGAAGGATTACTACTGTCCAAAAATGTTTTAGAACTACAGATATAGAAAGGGTTGGGTTTACAGCAAGACATCTTACTTTTCTGGAAATGCTTGGTAATTTTTCCTTTGGAGATTATTTTAAGAAAGAAGCTATAGGGTTTGCTTATGAATTTTTAACCAAAGAATTAGGTATTCCTGTTTCTAAATTATGGATTTCAGTTTATGAAGAAGATGATGAGGCTTTTGAAATTTGGGAGAAACATTTTGGTATTCCTAAAGAAAGAATAGTTAGATTGGGCAAAGAAGATAACTTTTGGGGCCCTCCAGGACCTACAGGACCTTGTGGACCTTGTTCTGAAATATACTATGATTTTGGCCCTAAAAATAAAGAAGAAGAAAATTGTAGGCCTGGTGATCCGTGCGACAGATTTATGGAGATATGGAATTTAGTATTTATGTCCTACTATATGGACGAAGAAGGGAAACTTTCTCCTTTACCTCAAAAAAATATTGATACAGGAATGGGGCTTGAAAGAATAACTACTGTGGTTGAAAATGTTAGTAATGTTTTTGAAACAGACCTGTTTGTTCCTATAATCGAAGGAATTAGAGATATTCTTAAAAATTCTGATCCTGTAACCGAAAGGCTGATTTCAGATCATGTGAGAGGAATAACTTTTTTGATGGGAGACGGAGTTGTGCCAACGAATGAGGGAAGAGGTTACGTTTTAAGAAGACTTATAAGAAGATCTTTAAGACGCGCTTATAAATATGGAATAGAAGAACCTTTCTTATTTAGATTGGTACCTATAGTAATTAGCATAATGGGAGAGGTATATCCTAATCTTTTAGAGAAGGAGGATTATATTAAGAAAGTATTGATAAAAGAAGAAGAGCAATTTTTGAGAACATTAGAACAAGGTTTAGCTCTTCTTGAAGAATACTTTAGAAAATCTTCTAATAAAGTAATAAATGGGGATTTTGCATTTAAACTTTATGATACGTATGGTTTTCCTATTGAATTGACAAAAGAGATTGCAGAAGAAGAAGGTTTTGTTGTAGATATAGATGGTTTTAATAAAAATATGGAAAAACAGAGAGAAAAAGCTAGAATATCTATGGAAGAAAAACTTGAATCGAGTCTTATAACTCTTTCCGATGAGGAATTGAAACTTCTTCGCGAAATACCTAAGACAGAATTTGTAGGTTATGAAGAATTGGAATGTGAGGGTAAAGTTCTGTTTTTCTTAGAGAATAAACATAATAAAGAAATTCATACCTCAGAAGAGATTACTTTTATTATGGATAAAACCCCTTTCTATCCTGAGAGTGGTGGCCAAGTAGCTGATACGGGTAGAGTATATAACTCTGATGTAGAAGTGATTATTGAGGATGTGAGAAAACTTGGAGATGGTTTTATAATCCATAAAGGAAGAGTGAGAAAAGGAATTCTAAAGGAAGGTATACTTGTAAGGGCAGAAGTTGATAGAGAAAAGAGATATCATACTATGAGACATCACACTGCAACTCATCTTTTGCATGCTGTCTTAAGAGAATTACTTGGAACTCATGTAATGCAATCAGGTTCTTTTGTATCTCCGGATTTTTTGAGATTCGATTTTACTCATCATTCTTCTTTAACAAAGAAGGAATTGGATTTAATTGAAAGAAGAATAAATGAGCACATTGTAGCTAATTATAAAGTTGAGAAATTTTGGACTACTTTGGAAGAAGCAAGGAAAATGGGCGCTATCGCTTTATTTGCTGAAAAATATCAGAAAGATGTGAGAGTTGTAAAAATAGATAATATAAGTATGGAACTTTGTGGCGGGACACATGTGGATCAAACAGGTGAAATTGGAAGTTTCTATATCACTAAGGAAGAGGGAATTGGAAGTGGAATTAGGAGAATATTTGCTGTTTGTGGTTTAAAAGCATGGGAATATGAGAAGAGAAAGGATAAAATTTTAATGAGGATCTCAGACCTTTTAGGGGGAACAAACGAGGATATGGAATTAAAAGTTGAAAAGATTGTTAATGAAATGAAAGAAAAAGATAAAAGGATTAAGCAATTAGAAGAGAAGTTACTTAATCTTGAGGCAGCAGAACTAATGGATAGGATTGAAAACATAGGGGATTTGGCAATATTGTGTGTAGAGGTAGATGCGGATAGTGAATCTATTAGGAGACTTGGAGATTTATTGAAGAGCAAAAAGGAAAATTTGGTAATGTTATTTTTTAGAAATGTAGAGGATAAAATTGTTGGTACTATAATGATTAGTTCTAAATTAGTTTCTAAAGGAGTGTTAGCAAAGGATATAGTAAATCTTATCTCTCAAGCCTTCAATTGTAAGGGTGGGGGAAGAGATACTTTTGCTCAGATAAGCCTTCCTAAAGTAGATGTAGAAGAGATAAAAGGGTTTTTAAAGAGAGTCTTATCAAATGGGTAGACTCCTTGCTATAGATTGGGGAGAAAAATATATTGGTTTGGCTCTTTCTGATCCTTTAAAGGTAATAGCTCAAGGATTAGATGTGTGGGAAAGATTAGAGGATAAAGATTTTATTGAAAGGTTAAGAAATTTAGTTAAAGAATATAATATAGAAGGAATTGTTTTTGGTTACCCTATAAGTCTTAAAGGGCATGAGAATAAGAGAACCAAAGAAATAGAGGAAGTAGCGAGGCATATAAAAGAGGAGTTAAAAATTCCTGTTTTTTTTATAGATGAAAGGTTTTCTACTATTGAGGCTGAGAAAATATTATTAGAAGCTAACGTTAAAAGAAAAGCTAGAAAAATACTTAAAAATAAGCAGGCAGCTATTATTATTTTGCAAAAGTTCCTAGCTTCTTATTCTCTTGACACTTAAACACAAATGAGATTATAATTCTAAATAGTATGGGCGCGTAGCTCAGTGGGAGAGCACTATCTTGACGCGGTAGGGGTCGGTGGTTCAATCCCACCCGCGCCCACCAAAATGGAAAAGCTGTGAAGAGGAGAGTAACTTTTTCCAGCTTTCAGAGAGGAAAGCCGAAGGCTGAGAGGCTTTCTAAGTTAGAAAAAGGTGAACACCACCTCAGAGCTTCGTGCCGAAATCTTTAATAAAGAGAGTAAGCAGAGACGGGTGATTCCGTTAAAAATCAAGAGAGGGTCTAATAAGGCCTATTAAGGTGGAACCACGGGGGGCTCCCGTCCTTTATTGGATGGGAGCCCTTTTTTTGATTTATAAATAGATAGGAGGAGAAAAAGATGAGCTGGAAAATGATCTATAAGGATAATGTATGGCAAAAAGAAGGAAATCTATTAGAAGTAATTAAAAAGGAAGGTTTAGGAGGGATTATATTAGGAGCTAAAATAGATGGTAAGCTTTCTGATTTAAATATTGTGCCCAAGGATGGTAGTATTGTGGAGCTTCTTGATTGGAGTACTCCTGAAGGAAGAGATATTTACCGACATACTTCGGCTCACATATTAGCTCATGCAGTAAAGGAACTTTTTCCAGAAGTAAAATTAGGTATAGGTCCAGCTATAGAAGATGGATTTTACTATGATTTTTACAGAAATGAGCCCTTTACTCAAGAAGATCTTTTAAGAATTGAAAACAAAATGAGAGAAATAATAAGTCAAAATCTCTCCATAGAGAGGTTTGAATTACCCCGAGAAGAAGCCTTAGAGTTGTTGAAAGAGTTGAAAGAGGAATTCAAAATAGAACTTTTAGATGAAATTCCCGAAGGAGAAAAAATATCCTTTTACAGACAAGGCAATTTTATTGATCTTTGTAGAGGGCCTCATTTACCATTCACTGGAATGGTCAGGGCTTTTAAACTTATAAATGTGTCTGGAGCCTATTGGAGAGGAAATGAAAAAAATCCAATGTTTCAAAGAATTTATGGTACCTCTTTTTTAACTCAAGAAGAATTAGATAAATACTTAGAAGAGAGGGAAGAGGCTCAAAGGCGAGACCATAGGAAACTCGGTAAGGAACTTGGAATTTTTGATACTTTTGAAGAAGCAGGGCCAGGTTTAATATTTTATCCTCCTAAAGGAGCTATGCTTAGATTATTAATAGAAGACTTTGAAAGAAGGGAACATCTGAAAAGAGGTTATTTACCTGTTATTACCCCTCATCTAATGCAGGCTGAACTTTGGAAGAGATCTGGACATTGGGACAATTATAGGGAAAATATGTTTTTCTTAGAGGTGGAAGATAAAGCTTATGCGGTAAAACCTATGAATTGTCCAGGTCACATTTTGATCTATAAATCCACAATAAGGAGTTATAGAGACTTACCTTTAAGGTTTTTTGAAATGGGTACAGTATATAGATATGAACGATCAGGAGTTCTTTATGGATTAGAAAGAGCACGAGGTTTTACTCAAGATGATGCTCATATATTTTGTACCCAAGAACAATTAGAAGAAGAAATAAAAAATGTTTTAGATTTTGTTTTTTATATGTTAAGAAGTTTTGGGTTAAAGGATTATATTATTACCTTATCAACAAAACCTGAGAAATATATAGGTTCTGATGAGATATGGGAAAAGGCCACCTTAGCTTTAAGAAATGCTTTAGAAAGTGTAGGGGTTGAGTACCAGATTGCAGAAGGAGAAGGAGCTTTTTATGGTCCCAAAATTGATGTAGGATTAAAAGGGCTTTTGGGTAAAGTATGGCAAGGACCAACTATTCAAGTTGACTTTAATCTACCTGAAAGATTTGATCTAACTTATGATGCTCCTGATGGTACTAAGAAAAGACCTGTAATGATTCACAGAGCAATATTAGGTTCTTATGAGAGGTTTATAGGAATATTGATAGAGCATTATGGGGGAAGATTTCCTTTGTGGATTGCACCTATCCAGGTGAGAATTCTTCCTATAGCTGATAGACATGTTGAATATGCTTATTATGTTCTTAGATCTCTTGAAGAAAAAGATATAAGAGGTGAAATAGATTTGGATCAGGCTAAACTTAATTACAAGATAAGAAAAGCTATAAGCGAGAAAATTCCTTATATCTTTATAGTAGGAGACAAGGAAAAAGAGGAAGGAAAGGTGAGTGTGAGAACTCATACTAGAGATTTAGGAATGTTTAATTTAGAAGATGTTATAGGGAAACTTATGAAGGAAATAAGAGATAAGAAACTTTTTGATGGGGGTTTTGAAGATGATTAAAGTTTTAATGGGTATATGGTTTTTTCTTTTAGGAAGCGTAGTAGGAAGTTTTCTAAATGTGGTTATATATAGACTTCCTCGTAGAGAGTCTATAATTTTTCCTTCTTCTCATTGTCCTTCCTGTGGGCATAAACTTTCAGTTAGGGACTTAATTCCTATAGTTAGCTATATTTTACTAAAAGGGAAATGTAGATACTGTGGGACTAAGATTTCTTTAAGATATCCTCTTGTTGAGACGCTTTCGGGTTTATATTTTGCTTTTGTTTTTTATTTTTTTGATTTTTCTTTTTTTACCTTTAAAGCTTTGGTGTTATTTTCTCTATTGTTACCTATTTTTTTTATAGATTTAGAGCATATGCTAATACCTGACGTTATATCTATTCCAGGAACAATTGTCGGTTTTTTCATGGCAGTATTAGAGGGCAAATTAGGAGAAAGTTTTTTAGGGAGTGTTTTTTATGGAGGAGTTTTACTGTTTATTTATCTATCTGCTCTTTTGATTTTGAAAGAAGAGGGAATGGGACAAGGAGATATAAAACTTGGCTTTATGCTTGGTGCTTTTCTAGAGTTAAAATTATCTATTTTGTCTCTATTTTTAAGTTATTTTATTGGTGGATTAATCTCTATATTATTGATATTGATAAAAAGAAAGGAAATTAAGT
>CALHTV010000167.1 GCA_938039765.1 uncultured Dictyoglomus sp.
CCTAGTACCCTCAGGATTATTGGAGAATATTCTTCTCAACTTAAAAGGCAAAGATTTACAAGAAGCACTTTTAGAAGAGGGTTTAATATCAAAAGAGAAATTAACAGATTTTCTAGCTGAGATTTTGGAATGGAAAGTACTTACTGGAAAAGAGTTTAAGCCTGACGAAGAAGCAATGAAAAGTATTCCGCCTTTTTTGATTAAATTTCACAATTTTATACCCTTAAAAATTGAAGAAAAAACCCTTCACGTTGGATTTTTCCCTCCTGTGAGACTTAGTGCAATAGAGGATATAAGGTTACTTACTGGTTTTTCGGTAGAACCCTACTTACTTAAATACTCTGAAGTTAGCGAAGAGTTAGAGCTAAAACCAAAAAAAGAAATCATAAAAGAAGAGAATATTGGAGTGAAAGCCTTGGAGGAGGATATAGCTAAGATTATTGAAGAATTAGCTCCCGAAGGAGGTATCTTAGAGGCAGGAACTATGAGTGATTTATCTTCTGAAAATGTTGTAGATTCTGTGGAAATAGAGCTGCTTTCTGAAAAAAACATCGAAAATCAGGATGAAAGTGTACAAACCTTCGAAATTAAACAAGAGCCTATAAATGAAGTACTGTCTCAAATAGAAGAAATAGAAATTGTTGAAGAAAGCCCAGAAGTAAGTTTGGAAGAATCTAAAAGTGATACTTTGAAAAAGAGTGATAAAGATCTTGCTAGTAAAATTATTGAAAGTGTAAAAAGTAGTTTATCTTCTTCAGAGAAAACCACCTTAGATGAGAAAAGAGCTACAAGACGTACTACTCAGCGTCCATCAGGCAGAAGAAAATTGTTAGGGGAGACATTGTTAGAAAAAAAGATCATTACAAAAGAACAGTTAGATGAAGCTTTGAGTTTATCTTCAAAGAAAGGTATAAGACTTGGCGAAGCATTACTGGAGCTAAAATTAATAGATGATTATCAATTAGCTCAAATTTTAAGTGAACAGCTTGGTATTCCTTATAGGTCTCTACGAGATATAAAGGTTGATGTTAATCTGGCAAAAATAATACCACCTCAGAAGGCAAGAGATAATCTTGTGCTTCCCTTATATAGAGAAAACGGAAAAATAATTGTAGGCATGGTAGATCCGAGCAATATATTAATTCTTGATGATTTACGAGTAATAACTAAAAGTGATGTAATTCCTATAATTGTTCCGAGAAATGAGCTTGTTGATGCTATAAACCAAATATGGGGAAGTGAAGAGGTAGAAAAAGTTTTAGAAGAAATTATAGTGCAAAAGGAGGAGGAAGAGACTCAGTATCAAGAAGTATCTTTAGAAGAAATATCTTCTCAGGAAGGGCCTATAGCAAAACTTGTGAACAGTATTTTAGCTGACGCAGTGAAGAGAGGGGCAAGTGATATACATATAGAACCCACTGAAAAAAATGTTAGAGTTAGATTTAGAATTGATGGTATTCTTCATGAGATTATGTTTGTACAGAAGAGATTCCAAGCGGCTATTGTATCAAGGATTAAAATTATGAGTGATATGGATATATCAGAAAGGAGAATTCCACAAGATGGTCGTATTAAGGCAAAGATTGGAGGAGAAGTTTATGATTTTCGTGTTTCCACGTTACCTGGAGTTTTTGGGGAAAAGGTAGTTCTAAGAATATTAGGAAGAGGATCTATCTCCTTGTCTCTTGAGAATTTAGGATTCTCAGAACACAACTACGAAAGATATTTAAAAATGCTAAAAACACCCTACGGAATTATTCTTGTCACAGGTCCAACAGGAAGTGGTAAGTCTACCACTCTTTATGCTTCTTTGAACATGATAAATTCTCCTGATATAAACATTATTACTGTGGAAGATCCTGTAGAGTATCAGCTTCCGGGAATTCACCAAGTACAGGTTAATCCAAAGGCAGGTCTTACCTTTGCTTCAGCGTTAAGATCCATATTAAGACAAGACCCTGATGTGGTACTTGTGGGAGAGATTCGTGATGAGGAGACTGCAAGAATTGCTATTCAAGCTGCATTGACAGGTCACTTAGTGCTTTCAACTTTACATACTAATGATGCTCCGTCTGCTGTTACGAGATTGATAGATATGGGAATTGAGCCTTTCCTTATTAGTTCTTCTTTATTAGGGGCTGTGGCCCAAAGACTTGTAAGGACTATATGTCCTAATTGTAAGGCTCCTTACGAACCTACTAAGGAGGAAATAGAGGCTATAAAGGCTACTTTGGGAGATATAGATTTGTCAAATGTAACTTTTTACAAAGGCAAAGGTTGTCCTAAGTGTAACGGAAAAGGATATAAGGGAAGAACTGCTATTCATGAGATTATGCTCATGAATGATGAGATAAGGGACTTGGTATTAAAGAAGGCATCGAGAGAGACCATAAAAGAAGTTGCAAGAAAACACGGTATGGTAACCTTAAGAGAAGATGGAATGCAAAAAGTTTTAAAAGGTATGACTACAGTTGAAGAGGTAATGAGAGTAACTGCTGCAGATTAATGGGAGGTATAGAGATATATGAAAGAAGAACTTTCGATTATTGAGATTCTCCAAAGTGCTCTTCAAAAGGAAGCCTCAGATGTGCATATTACATCAGGAATTCCCCCAGTTTTTCGTATAAAGGGACATTTAATACCTCAAACCCAATATCCTACACTTACGCCTCAATTAACTTATAGACTTATATTTAGCCTTTTGACTGAAGAGCAAAAGCAAAAATTACAGGAAAATAAAGAGTTGGATTTCTCAGTAGGAATCAGCGGAGAGGGTAGGTTTAGAGTAAATGCTTTTTGGCAAAGAGGAAGCCTTGCAGCAGTATTTAGATTAATACCTTGGAAAATTCCAACAATAGAGGAGTTAAGGTTACCATTAGTTTTGAAAGATTTGGCTGCTCTTCCAAGAGGACTAATACTAGTAACTGGACCTACAGGAAGTGGTAAGTCTACTACTCTTGCTTCTATGATTGACTATATAAACTCAAATTTTAGTAGGCATATTATTACTATTGAGGATCCTATTGAGTATTTACATACTCACAAAAAGTCTATTGTTAACCAAAGAGAAGTAGGAAGCGATACCTATTCTTTTGCAAATGCTTTAAGGTCAGCTTTAAGAGAGGATCCTGATGTAATCCTCGTAGGTGAGATGCGAGACTTAGAAACCACAGCTATAGCCATAACGGCAGCAGAGACAGGACACTTAGTAATGGCTACTCTGCATACTGTAGATGCTGTACAAAGTATAGAAAGAATTGTAGACCAATTCCCTGCCCATCAGCAGCAACAGATAAGATTGCAACTTTCTGGAGTTATACAAGGTATCATATCTCAACAACTTTTACCAAGAAAGGATGGCACAGGAAGAATTGTTGCAACAGAGATTTTAATTGGAATTCCAGCTGTAAGAAGTTTGATAAGAGAAGGAAAAACCCCACAAATATATAGTGTAATTCAAACGGGGGGAAGATATGGAATGCAAACAATGGATCAAAGTCTTGCAGATCTTGTGAAAAAAGGACTTATTTCTCAAGAAGTAGCCTTTGAAAGGGCAGTGAATAGAGAGGAATTAATCCGTCTTTTGGGGGGAGAAGTAAGGAGGTGAGGGGATAGATGGCTAAAGTATATGTTTATCAAGCACGAAATATGAAAGGTGAGTTAGTCACTGGAGAATATGAAGCAGAAAACATGAGAGAGGTAGCCATAAGGTTAAGAGGAATGAATTTGTACCCTATAAGAATAGAGGAGAAAAGAACGCCCTCCTCATTTTTCAGTTTAACATTAGCGCCTAAAAAGGAAAGAGTTGGAAAGGTAAAGTTAACGGATCTTACAGTGTTTACAAGACAGTTTGCTACAATGATTAATGCAGGCCTTTCTCTTTCTACTTGTCTAAATATTCTCTCTGAACAGAGTGAAAGTAAAGCATTAAAGCAGATACTAAAGGAAGTTCAGAGAATGGTAGATGAAGGAAGTTCTCTTTCTGAGGCTTTTGCAAAATTTCCTAATGTTTTTTCTCCTTTATATATAAATATGGTGAAAGCAGCAGAATCTGCTGGAACCCTCGATGAAACTTTGGAAAGACTTGCAGTGACTCTTGAAAAGCAACAGGAATTAAGAAGAAAAATAAAATCTGCCATGACTTACCCAGTTATAGTGTTGATCATTGCTATTGGAGCTGGTTTTGGCATGTTGACCTTTCTTGTTCCTATATTTGCAGGTATGTTTGAAAGTATGGGAGCTCAACTTCCTTTACCTACTGCCATACTCTTAAAGATGAGTAAATTTATAACTAGCAATATTCTTTTGATTTTGCTTGGGGCAATAATTTTAGTGCTGGGAGCCATAAGAGCTTGGAAGAATCCTAAGATAAAGGATAAAATAGACGAAATAATTTTGAAGATTCCAGTTTTTGGAGGCTTAATTCAAAAGACCTCAGTGGTAAATTTTGCGACCACTCTTGCAGCTCAGGTAAGAACTGGAGTTCCTATCCTTCAAGCATTACAGCTCGCCGGACAAACAGCAGGAAATAGTGTGTTTAGAAAAGCAATTGATTTAACAAGGCAAAGGGTTAGAGAAGGAGAAAGAATTGCGCCTGTTTTAAGGGAAACAAAGGTATTCCCACCAATGGTGGTACATATGATATCTATTGGAGAAGAATCTGGTTCTTTGGAACAAATGTTAAATAAGATCGCAGAATTTTATGAAGGTGAAGTAGCAGCAGCGGTTGAGAGTTTGACTTCTCTTATTGAGCCTTTAATGATGGTATTTGTGGGTGGTATAGTTGGTGGAATGCTAATTGCATTATACTTACCTATATTCACCATGTTCCAGTACATAAAATGATAAAACCCGCTTTAGAGCTTTGGCTAAAGTATAGAGAAACAGGGGATAAAAAAGTTCTTGAGGAACTCCTTGAAGTTTTTGATGATCTGATATACTACTGGGCTTCAAAGTTTACTTCTTATGGAGAGCCTTTAGAAGACTTAGTACAAATAGGTTATCTTGGCTTTTTAAAGGCTGTTGAAAACTATGATCCTGAAAAGGGTGATCTTTCCACATACATTTCTCATTACGTATTAGGTGAAATAAG